>NZ_JBYNRX010000085.1:0-57117 GCF_057785375.1 Roseiflexus sp. | reverse complement strand
AGAGGTGAGAGGTGAGAGTTGAGAGGTGAGAGGCGAGAGGTGAGAGGTGAGAGGTGAGAGGCGAGAGGTGAGAGGCAAGAGGCGAGAGGTGAGAGGCAAGAGGCGAGAGGTGAGAGGCAAGAGGCGAGAGGTGAGAGGTGAGAGGTGAGAGGCGAGAGGTGAGAGGCAAGAGGCGAGAGGTGAGAGGTGAGAGGTGAGAGGCGAGAGGTGAGAGGTGAGAGGCGAGAGGTGAGAAACATGTCCGACCTTTGAGGTCTGCGCCGTGGACCTGGCTGCGCCAGTGATTGTCGCTGGCGGGAAGGGCTTCTCTCCCTGGGATTGCGTCATCTGACCTCCAAGGTCTTCGCCGGGGAATGTGGGAAGGTGGCGGGTGAAAAGGCAGGAGGGTTGCAGGCGGTCGTTACACGTTGCACGTTGCGCGTTGCACATGCGAAGATGCGAAGATGCGAAGGTGAAAGGTGCACACTCCCCGCTCCCTACTCCCTGACCTGTTTCAGTTCCTGGTTCTTGGTTCTTGGTTCTCAGTTCTTGGTTCTTCCAGGAAAAGACATGTGCGGCATCTACGGCATCTGGCATCGTGATGGTCAACCGGTCGATCTGACGGCGCTGCGCACGGCGACGAGCCGCCTGCGCCATCGTGGACCGGACGATGAGGGGTATCTGCTGGCTAACCCTGCGCTGGGCGCGTGTACGCCTTATGCTGGCGCAGAGACCGACCGGCGGTTGGGCTTGCCGCCGCTTGATCACGCAGGCGGTAAACAGGACAGCCTGGCGTTCGGATTTCGCCGCCTGGCGATCCTCGACCTGTCGCCCGCCGGGCATCAACCGATGGCGAGTGCCGATGGGCGCTTTTGGATTGTGTTCAATGGCGAGATCTACAACTTTATCGAACTGCGCGCGGAGTTGCAGCGCCTCGGGCATTGCTTCCGCAGCGGCGGCGATACCGAAGTTATTCTGGCGGCGTATGCGCAGTGGGGAGAGGCGTGCCTGAACCGTCTGAATGGTATGTGGGCGTTTGCGATTTGGGACCGCGAGCAACGCACGCTGTTCCTGGCGCGCGACCGCTTCGGCGTCAAACCACTCTATTACGCCGCAACCGGCCGGACGTTCACCTTTGCTTCGGAAATCAAAGCGCTGGTCGGACCCCACGCGCTGCCGTTCAAACCAGAACCGCTGGCAGTCTATCAGTTTCTCACCGACGGGCGCCTGCCCAGCCCGCAGCATGGCGCAACCTTCTTCGCCGGCGTGCGCGCGCTGCCGCCGGGACACTGCCTGCGCATCGACGCGGCTTCGCCCGTTGCGCCGCGTCGATACTATGACGTTGCGCTGCCGGACAATCACCACCATGCACAGGCAACCAACGATATTCTGGCAATGTACCGCGATCTGTTCATCGATGCGGTGCGGCTCGAACTGCGCTCGGATGTGGCGGTTGGCACGTGTTTGAGCGGTGGCGTCGATTCGTCATCGATTGTGTGCGCTGTGAATTGTCTCATGCGGCAGGACGGTCTCTCGGCGGCGCAGATCGGCGAGCGCCAGAAGACGTTCAGTGCGGTGTACGACAGCGACGGGCGCTACAACGAACGACGGCATATCGAACGGGTCCTGAGCGCCACTGCCGCCGATGGGCACTTTGTGATCCCGACCGTCGAGCGCCTGAATGTTGACCTTGAGCGACTGGCATGGCATCAAGATGAGCCATTCCAATCGACCAGCATCTTTGCGCAGTGGTGCGTGATGGGACTGGCGCGCGAACGCGGGGTGACGGTGCTGCTCGACGGGCAGGGCGCCGATGAGGTGCTGGCAGGCTACCGGCCATATGCTCGCTATCTGGGCGATCTGTTGCGCCACGCGCGCGGAGCGACCTTTGCCCGGGAGGCGTTGCTGATCAATGCACGCAGCGGGCAGCCCGCGCTTTCATTGCTGCGCAATGCGCTGATCTTCGCTCTGCCCGCGCCTGCCATCGAACTGGCGTATGTCGGGCGACAGATGCTGCGCTCGCCGGCTCTCGTGTTGCGTTCCGATTTTGCGGCTGAATGTCGCCGTGCTGCGCTGGCGGACATCCCATCGTGGTGTAAACAGTCCTCGCTCGACCGCCATTTGCGCGACGCCGTCCTGGAAAGTAGTCTGCCCCATCTGCTGCGCTACGAGGACCGCAATTCGATGGCGTTCAGCATTGAGTCACGCGTTCCATTCCTTGATCACCGGCTGGTCGAGTTTGTCTTCCAGCAGGCGCCACATCTGCGCATCCGCCACGGATGGACGAAATGGGTCCACCGGCAGGCGATGGAGGGATTGCTGCCGGATGCCATCGCCTGGCGCAGCGACAAGGTCGGTTTCGAGACGCCAGAAGTCGCCTGGCAGCGCGACCTGCTGGCTGCGCGGACCGATCTGTTCGCTGACGGCGCCCTTTGTGGCGCGTATCTTGATCTGCCGACCGTGCGTCATGCCGTGGACGAGTGGTGCGCGCACGGTGGCGACACACGCCAGGTATGGCGTTGGATCAGCCTCGAGATGTGGCTGCGGGTGTGGAACCGTTGAAGGTTGCAGGTTAGAGTTGCGAAGGTGTGTCGGGGTGAGGCGATGCCTCGCTCTTCTTCCCCCTCATCCCCCCGTCCCCCGTCTCCCACACGGGGAGACGGGGGAGGATGGACGCTCTAACGCCTCGAACAGGCGACTCAAGGTAAGGATGCTTTCAAACCATCTGCACCTGCGGGCGCCTATCAGCGGGACGCCGGTTGCATACGGAAATGCGCTTGCGAGAATAGTTCTCGCCCCTCCAGTAGAGCGATCAACCAAAACCTGGACCATCAAGGACGTGGAGCGGCTGATGTTGGCTGAGCCTGTCGAAGCCAACGTCAGCTGCAGGACGGTCAACACGAGCAAGTATTGTGCAACATCTGGTTGTTCGCTCTGTAAGAATGCCACGTGTCCATGGGCTATCTGAACAATCGCCGGGTGCAGTGCGGCGCTGCGACCCGCTCAGCGACCGTCGGGTAGGCGAAGGCAATGCCTTCTTTTCTTCTTTGCGCGGCGCCGCGCGCGTGGCCGGCGCTCAGCGACCGTCGGGTAGGCGAAGGCAATGCCTTCGCCTACCCAATACCTTCGCCTACCCAATAATTGTCCAGATAGGCTCGTACCGTCGTATAATCAAGAATGAACTAATGTTTCCTGAACTGGAACGGTTACCCGACATCTTCATGAAATACCCGGACATCCAGGCGGTCTACCTGTTTGGTTCGGCGGTCACCGGCAGGATGCACGCCGAGAGCGACCTCGATCTGGCGATTGTCCCGCGACCGGGCGCCGGTGAACTGCCCCGGCTCGACATCCTGACCGACCTGGCTCGCGCCGGGTTCTGCCGGGTATCTGGTCGTGCTCGATACAAACAACATTGTATTGAAGCATGAGGTTGTTCGTCACAACCGGATCATCTATCAGACGGAAGATTTTGATGGGGGAGCGTATTTTTCCAGAATAGTGCGCCAGTTTCTGGATTTTCGACCATACCTGGATGTCCAGCGCCAGGCGTATAAACAGAGGATGCTGCATGGTCAAACCCGACGTGATCCGCAAGAGGCTGGAGAAACTGGATGAGTATCTGGATATTCTCCGTCGGTTACAGCGATATTCTTATGATGAATTCGTCGACAACCCCGAACGATACGGGAGCGCCGAGCGTTTTCTGCAACTGGTGATTGAGTCGCTCAATGATTTAGGAAATCACGTTGTTGCAGAGTCGGGTTTAGGAACTGTCGATTGGTACAGCGACATTCCTCATCGATTGCACGAAGCGGGTTTAATCGACGCATCTCAGGAGGAGACCTGGATCAGGATGATTGGGTTTCGCAATATCCTCGTGCGTGATTATCTGAAGATCGACCGAACTATTGTTTTCCGTGTTCTACAAGAAAATCTCGGTGATCTGGAAGGACTTAAGCAGGTCTTCGTGCAATTCCTGTGATCGATGCGCTCATCATTCCTTTCAGCCCCGGCATCGAGCGCAACCACAGGGCGTTCGCACTCGCCGACGACGGTCGTCTTCGCCCGCGCCCCAGTGATGGCTGTCACTTAACGGTTTTGTGCGCAGATCGACTCCATTCTGCGACTCTCACCAACGTGCAAAATGGCTATACTGAGCATGGGCGGGTCAGTGCGTCCCCGTGTCGAGATATTGACTCAAAAGAACAGCGGAGCGATTTCTGGAGGAAACAATCGCGCCTCCGCGCCTCTGTGCGATATTCGTAACCGCGATGGCGGAGATGCCCCCGATGGCGATCACGACTAACGCCAGCATTGATCGATCCGCTGCTCGCACGTCTGCGACGGCGTGGCGTTGGGCGCTGCGGCTGTACGTCGGGTACAGCGCACTCTTTACCTTCTGGAATGCCTGGGTCTCGTCCGTTTATCCGAAATGGGTGGAAGAGGCGTCTGTCGCCGTCTGGTTCCCATCGGCGCCGGTGGGGACCTGGTTGGAGCGGGTTGTACTCCTTCCGCTTTTGCGCTATGATGTCATCTGGTACGTTGGCATCGCACAGTCCGGTTATGGTCATCGTCCTGGCGACACGGCGTTTCATCCGCTCTATCCGTTGCTCATCGGCGTGTTGGGGCGGTTCCTGGGGGGAGCGTATCTGCTCGCAGCGTGGTTGATCGCGCAGGTCTGCTGTGTGGCGCTGCTGGCGATGCTCTATCGCCTGGTGACGCTCGATGATGACGATGCCACAGCGCAACGCACAACGCTGTTCCTGATCGGCAGTCCGCTGGGTTTTTCGTTTTTGCTGCCCTACACCGAGTCGCTGCTGCTGCTGAGTATTGTTGCTGCGTTGTACGCCGGGCGGAAGGGGCGCTGGTGGCTCGCGGGAGCGGCTGGCGGCGCAGCGGCGCTCACCAAGCAACCGGGGGTGGTGGTGCTGTTGCCGCTCCTCTGGGAACTGTGGCGGCAGCATAGTGCGACGGTGCGCACGACAGGCATTCGCGCCCTGATGGGACCGCTGGCAGGTTTGTCGCTCACGCCGCTGGCGCTGCTGGGATGGATTGGGTATCGCGCAACGCTCGGCGATGTCGCGTTTTCCTGGCGCGACCCCGGCACGCTCGTCAGCGCGCTGCTGGTCACGCCATCGTATGCTGATGTATGGGGCGAAACCTTTAGCTGGCCCTGGATCAATTTCGGCTATGCGCTCGATCAGATGCGGGAGCAGCCCTATTTCTATCTGCTCCTCAATATGCTGATCATGCTGATCATGCTGGCGCTGACGCTGGCAGCCGCTGTGCGCACCCGGCGCAGTTATGCGATCTATAGCCTGGCGCTGGCGATAATGAACCTGTCCATCGTCTATCCTTTGTGGCCCTATATGGGGATCATTCGGCGGTTTACGATTATCTTTCCGCTGTTCATTCAACTGGCGCGCTGGGGAAAATCGCCGGTTGTGCTGTGGCTGACGCTGATATGCAATGCATTCCTGTGGACGCTGATTGCGTCGATGTATGTGCGGAATGCGTTTGTACCATAACGGTTGCAGGTGCGAAGGTTGAAAGTGGGAAGGTGGAATGTACCTGATCCTTGAGGTCTCCGCCGCTTAACTCCGGCCTGTTGTTGCTTGTCACTGGCGGCGGTAGGTTTCCGGCACGCTGCGAGAACTCGACTCAACCTCAAGGGTCTTGGGGTCGGGGACGTGGGAAGGTGCGAAGTTGAAGGTGGGAAGGTGGATAAGGTTGAAGGTTGAGGATTGCAATGGAAAGACCCTTCTCATTCCTGATTTCTCATTCCTAACTCCTAATTCCTAATTCCTGTCCTCTAAAGGGCGACACACATGAGCACGACGGTAACCTGCAAACCCTACACAGAAGAAGCGCAACTACAGGACGGCGCATCTACGCCCTATCTCTCGGTTGTCGTGCCAGTCTACAATGAGGAGGAAAACATTCCGCACCTCTACCGTCGCTTGACGACCGAGCTGGAACACCTCAGTCTGCCGTATGAAATCATCGCTGTCGATGATGGCAGCCGCGACCGCAGTTTTGCGCTGTTGCGCGACCTGGCGCGCGCTGACCGGCGGCTGCGGGTGGTGCGCTTCCGCCGCAATTTCGGGCAGACGGCGGCGTTCTCTGCCGGATTCGACCGGGCGCGCGGCGAGGTGGTGGTGACGATCGACGCCGATCTGCAGAACGACCCGGCGGATATCGGCGCGCTGCTGGCGAAGATCGAAGAAGGGTACGATGTTGTGAGCGGCTGGCGCGCGCAGCGCCAGGACCCGTTCCTCAACCGGCGACTGCCATCGATCATCGCCAATCGCCTGATCTCATGGGCGACCGGCGTCCGCCTCCACGACTACGGGTGCTCACTGAAAGCCTATCGCCTGGAAGTCGTGCGCGGCATTCGGCTGTACGGCGAACTGCACCGCTTCATTCCAGCCATCGCCAGCTGGCAGGGCGTGACGGTCACAGAACTGCCGGTGCGTCACGCGCCGCGCCGGTTTGGCCGATCGAAGTATGGCATCAGCCGCACTCTGCGCGTTCTGCTCGATCTGGTGACCGTGCGATTTCTGCTCAGTTACGGCACTCGACCGATGCAGATTTTTGGCCTGCTCGGTCTGCTGGCGGGTGGTCTGGGTATGCTGATCGGCGCGTATCTGACCTGGATCAAACTGGCGTATGGCGCCGCCATCGCCGACCGTCCGCTGCTGCTGCTGGCAGTATTGTTGATTGTGCTGGGGGTGCAGTTCATCAGCCTGGGGTTGATCGGCGAACTGGTGGTGCGCACCTATTACGAGGCGCAAGCCAAACCGATCTACGTCGTGCGCGAGGAAGTCAACAGCGATGCGTAGCGTCCTGCCGATTCGCCTTGTTCTTGTCCGCTGGCAATTGTGGGCGCTGATCGCCGTTGGCGCCGGTCTCATCATCGTGACTCACCAGGCGTATGCCACCGTGTATATCGAACCCGACCTCCAGGTCTGGTGGATGGCGGCGCGTTTGTGGCTGACAGGCATCGATCCTTACGGACCGGTTGGCGATCAACTGCTGGGAACCGGATCGGGCTTTGCCTACCCCTTTCCGGCGGTGCTCTTCTGTCTGCCGCTTGCAGTGCTGCCGCTGGCGTGGGCGTCAACCGTGTGGGCGCTGATGAGTCTGGCGATTGCCGGCGTTCTGCCATTTGCACTGCAAGAACGTCCTGATCCCTGGATTATCGCCGTGATGCTGGCATATTTCCCGCTGTGGGCGTCACTGGAGGAAGGACAATGGGGACCGATTCTGCTTTTGTGGACCGTGCTCAGCCTCTCCTGGCTGCGCAGGGAGCGCTGGTTGCTCTCCGGTGCGGTCGCAACCCTGACGCTCCTCAAGCCGAATGTGGGCATTGCACTTCTGGCGGGAATCGCAGCATATGCGCTGTGCGCCGGCGTTCCTCGTCGCTGGTGGGCAGGTCTGGCGCTTGGGTTGCTGATCGTCTGGGTGGGAACGCAGGCGCTGGCGCCAGGCTGGCCCGCGGCATGGCTGGAGCAACTGCGCGCCTATGATGCGGAAGATCAGAACCGGATCGATGCAGTATCGTTTGTGGGAGCGTTGGCGGGCGCTATCACGATGATCTGCACAGTCGTCGCCTGGCGGCAGCGCAATGCGTCGCTCCTGCTTGCCGGCGTTGTCACTGTGGTGATGCTGATTCTGCCAACGCGCAGTTTTTACAACCACGTTGTGCTGCTGCTGCCGATCGTGCTGTTGCCGCCGCGCATCGCAGCGCCGGTTGCGCTGCTGAGTTGGAGTGTTCTGGCGTTGCCCGTCATCAGTACAGACATGGCGTTTGCGCGTGCTGTTGCGCTTTACCTGCCGCTGGCGATGGGACTGGCTGCTGCAACAGGGCAAACTCGCATCCAGGAGATGGTCCGGTCTGGTGGCTGATGAAGATAACATCCGGTCGTGCCGGAACGCTGCGAGCTGATGGTGTTTGAGCAGATAATCCGGCATCGCCCGGTTGAGCCCGCGCAGGCGGGCTTTGCACCCGTAGCCTGCGGCTTCAGCCGCCGGGCGGAGAACGACGCATCATGCGCATCCTGACGCTCAATTACGAGTATCCGCCCCTCGGCGGCGGCGCCAGTCCGGTAACGCGCGCGTTGTGCGAGCATCTCGCTGCCGCCGGGCATGAGGTCGATGTCGTCACGATGGGATATCAGCGCCTGCCGCGGGTCGAGTTATCCGGCGGGGTGCGCGTGATCCGCGTGCCAGCGCTGCGTCACTCGCCGGTGCGCGCCGAAACCCCCGAAATGCTGAGTTACGTGCTCGCGGCGCTGCCGCCGGCGCTGGCGCTTATCCGGCGCTGGCGCTACGATGTGCTGCATGCGCATTTCATCGTGCCGACCGGCATCCTTGCAGCTGCCGTGCGCCGCATCAGCGGGCTGCCGCTGGTGATCACCGCACACGGGTCGGATATTCCAGGATACAACCCGGATCGTTTCACGCGCGGGCACCGATGGATTGCCCCAGCCTGGCGCGTGGTTGCGCGCAGCGCCGATGCGATCGTTTCCCCATCGCACTATCTGCGCGCCCTCATGCAGCGCGTCTGCGATCTGCCGGTCGAGGTGATCCCCTATGGCTTCGCCCTGCCTCCACTGCGCTGCGGCGAGCGGAGCGCTGAACCTGTCGAAGCGCGCAAACGGCGCATCCTGTTTGCCAGCCGGTTGTTTCCGCGCAAAGGTGCGCACTACCTGCTGGAAGCGCTGGCAGGGCTGCCGCTCAATGGATGGCAAGTGACGGTGGCAGGCGATGGACCGATGCTCGAAGCATTACGACAACAGGCGCAGCGCCTTGGCGTGCCGGTCGACTGGCGCGGCTTCATCAAGGGTGAACCGCTTGAGGAATTGTACGCCACCAGCGCCATTTTCGTCTTTCCTTCGACGAACGACAACTTCCCGGTGGTGCTGCTCGAAGCGCTGGCGGGTGGGTGCGCCGTGATTACCACGAATGTGAGCGGTATGCCGGAGGTCGTGGGAGATGCGGGCATGCTGGTTCCGCCGCAAGACGTGCCTGCGTTACGCGACGCAATCCGGCGACTGATGAACGATGACGACCTGCGCGCCGACCTGAGCGCGCGGGCGCGGGCGCGGATCGCCCATTTTGCCTGGGACGATGTGGTACGACGGTATCTGGACGTGTATCGACGGGCGGGAGCGCCATGCGCATCGTGCATGTAATCGATCATCTGGGGGCAGGAGGCGCCCAGCGATTACTCGCTGATCTCGCGCCGCGACAGCAACGAAGAGGGCATTCGGTTCATGTCGTCTGTCTGCGGGGATCAACACCGCTGAGCCAGACGCTTGAGGCAAAAGGAACGTCTGTAACATACCTGCGCCTCAAGCGCAGCGATCCGCGCCAGGTGTCAGTTCTATACGCATTCTTGCACACCGCAAAGCCCGACATTGTTCATTTGCATCTGACCCTCTCCTGTTTATTGGGGCGTGTGGTTGCAGGTGCGGCTCATATTCCGGCAGTGATCGTGCATGATCACGAGGCTGATGCGGAGATATTTACCACACCCGCGCCGCTGCTGGCGCTGAAACGGCTAGCAGAACCGCGCCTGCCGCCGCGCATGTTGCGTTATGTTGTCATCTCACGGAGCGCCATGGCCTATGCGCGCGAGGTGCGCCGTTTGCCCGAATCACAGATCGTTCTTGTGCCGAATGGGGTAGATATCGAACATCTGGAACATGGACGGCTTGCACCAGATGCAGCACGGCGGCAGATTGGCGCGCCGGCGGGTGTTCCCCTGATCGGATTCGCAGGACGGATGGCGCGTGAAAAAGGGGTCGATCTGCTGCTGGACGCGCTTGCGCACCTGCCGTATGCGCATGCAGCCATTGCTGGGACCGGACCGCTCGCTGATGCCATGCGGTCGCGCGCCAGAACGTTGGGAATAGACCAGCGCGCCCATTTTGTTGGATATCTCGATGACATTCGCCCATTACTGTGGGCGTGCGACGTCTACGTCCAACCGTCGCGCCGCGAGGCGTTTGGGCTGGCTGCGGCAGAAGCGGCAGCGCTTGGGCTGCCGGTCGTGGCATCCCGCACAGGCGGATTGCGGGATGTCGTGCTGGATGGAATGACCGGCTTGCTGGCGCGTCCAGGCGATGCGCAGGACCTGGCTGCCGCACTCAATACACTGTTGAGCGATGTGAAACTGGCGCAGGCGTTGGGTGAGGCAGGTCGCCAGTATGTACGGACGCATTTCGCAATTGATACGGTGCTTGAAAGCATCGATAAAATCTATCAGGAAGTTGCTGATCATTCGGAAATGCTATGCCATACTATGATTTCTGGCGCGAAAAACAGGTGACTGCGCTTGGGCGACGCTGGGGTCGTCAGGCGGCGGAGTATACGCTGCACCTGGCGCTTCGCCATGCAGCGCCGCTCAATCGAGTCGTCGAGATTGGACCGGGACGCGGGGCGCTGGCTGATGTGTGCCGTGCGCGGGGCATACGCTATGTTGGCGTCGATGCGAACATCGGGTTGCTGGAACATCTGGAGTCTGGCGGTTCAGTATGCTCATTCGTGCCTCCAATTCCGCTGAGCAGCGCCATCTGCGATGCAGTCATCGCCAATCATGTGCTCGAACATGCGGTCGGTCTGCCGCAGGCGCAGACGCTGATTGCTGAGATGCGCCGCGTTGTGCGCCCTGGCGGAATTGTGGTCGTGACCTCGCCGGACGTGTTGTGGGAGGGTGTGGAGTTCTGGGATTGCGACTACAGCCATAATTTTGTCACCACGGCACGCCGTCTGCACCAACTCTTTCGTGACCAGGACCTGGAGGTGGCGCACCTGGGCTATGTGCATAATCACATCGAAGGAGTAGCAGGCGCCATTGTCGGGCAGATTGTTCGTCTGGCGCCATATCGCGCGCCAGGATCGACCCCGCTATCACCGCTCTATGTTGAGCAACTGTACAAGTTGCGTATGACCTTTGCGCGATCGGTCGTGATTGTTGGACGGCATCCACAGCGTTGAGCCGGAATAGGACGCTCTCCGCGATTATCAGCCGCGCCCTTATTCTCGTCACTCTGCGAGCGTAACCGCGCCGGGATGGAAAAGGATGATATGACTGGCACACCACGTTCGCATCAATCGGTCATCCGACTGGTACAGGCGACCGTTTCGCTGGCGCTCATTCTCTGGCTGCTGGCAAACATCTCGTGGCGCGAGACGCTGACGGTACTGGTTCAAGCCGATCTCCTGACAATGGCGGCAGCCTGTGCATTGTACTATGCGGGAGTCGCCTTGAGTTGCTGGAAGTGGGCAATCGCACTGCGCGTCGAAGCTATCCAGGCGCCGTTCGCACGCCTCTTTCGCTGGTACTTGATTGGCGCATTTGTCAACAACTTCCTGCCCACCGATGTTGGCGGCGACCTTGGGCGCGGATTCTATGCCGGGCGTTTTACCGGGCAAACCAGCGCCGTCGCACGTTCAATCATCGTCGAGCGCGCCACCGGGTTGCTGGCGATGGCCGTGCTGGCGTCCGCCAGCCTGACCTTCATCAACTGGCGGATACCTGTTGAAATACTGCTGATTGCAGCGATGCTGGCGCTGGCTGTCGCAGGAGTCGCGCTGGCAGGGCGCGCACGCCTGCCGTTCCTGACGCGCATGCTCGACAAAATGCGCGAAAGCGGAGTACGTTATGTTCAGGCGCCGGGATCGCTTACGGTGATGCTGGTTCTATCGTTCGCTTTTCAGGTCCTGGCAGGCACAGGGGTCTGGTTGAACATGGTTGCCGTAGGCGTACATTTCCCCTTCCTCACCGTTGTTCTGGCAGGAGCGCTGGTGGGTCTGGCTGGTCTGCTCCCCATATCCATCAATGGCTGGGGTGTGCGGGAAGCGCTGATCGTGACGCTGCTCACCCCTTTTGGCGCCCCGCCTGATCGTCTCCTCGCCGCTGCGCTGCTCGGTCGCTTTTTGCTGCTGCTCGTAACTCTGGCAGGCGGCATTCTGCTCCTCTTCGAGCAACGCATCGCTCTTGCACGTGAAGGGAAGGACGAACTGGCGTGACACACCCGCGTTCCGCTCTGCGCGATCCTCTCCTTTGGATCGCTATCCTGCTGATCGGCGGCATGCTCGGCTGGTTGAGCGTTGCACGTTACGAGGGTTTTAACGCTGGCATGTACGACCTGGGCAATATGGCGCAGGCGATCTGGAGCGGTGCGCGCGGTGAGCCGCTGCTCTACTCCCGTCCCGAAGGTTCGCGTGCATCGCGCCTGGCCGGGCATGTCGAGGTCGGCTACTTTTTGTTTGCGCCTTTCTATGGGCTCTGGCCTGATCCGCGCATGCTGCTGATCGCCCAGGCGACGCTCTTTGCCCTCGGCGCCATCCCGGTGTATCGCATTGCCTGGCGACGCATCGATGCACCGCGCGATGGGGAACGGGCTACGCCGTATGCGGCGCGCTGCCTGACGCTGATCTACCTGCTCTATCCAACGGCGCAGACCAGCGTGCTCTTCGATTTTCACGCCGATACGGTTGCGGCGCCGCTGATCCTGTTCGCGCTCGATGCGCTCGACACGCGCTCCTGGCGCTGGTTCGCGCTCTGGATTGCGCTGGCGCTCAGTATGAAGTTCTATGTCGCCGCGCTGGTCGTGGGTGTCGGCGTGGTCCTGTTTGTGTGGGAAGGTCAGCGCCGCGCCGGGATGCTGACCGCGCTCGCTGGCGGCGTCTACGGCGCGCTGGCATTCTTCGTCGTCCGGCCGCTGTTTGCAGCGCCATCGGCTGGCGGCGCAACCGAGATCGCTGGCAACTACCTGGCGTACTATTTTGGTGCGCTGCACGAAATTGCGGCAACCCTGCCCGATCGCCTGCTCAACGCGGTGGTCGTCCTCGGTCCGGCGCTGCTCGTCGCGTGGCGCGGCTGGCGCTGGTTGCTGCCGGGGTTGCCACTGGCAGGCGCGATGCTCATTTCCACCGGTCCCGGCGGGGCATTCGACTACCGCTACCACCACTATGCGCTGGTTGTACCATTCATTGTGATGGCGACGATCGATGGCGCAGCGCGTATGCGACACGCTACCCCTGCGCTGTCTGGCGCACCGCGACGCCGGGGGCGATCCTGGCGCGGCGACCTCGGCTTTACCGTGGCAGTGACCGCAATCTTCAGCGCGTTGCTGGTCAACACGCCGCTCAATCCGTTGTTCTGGGTCGGCATACCCGGGTATGGCTTCGACCGGTCGATCTACGGCGTCACTCCGCGTGATACGCGCCTGGCGGCATTCCTGGCGACCCGCGCGCCCGCTGATGCGCCCCTGGCGGCTTCCACCTTCGTCGCCACGCACCTGGTGAACCGCGAAACAGTGTATCTGGTGCGCTACCCGTTCGAAGCGCGTCCCGAACGTCTGCCCAACCTGCTGCCGCAGGTGCAGTACGCGCTGCCCGACGCGCTCTTCGACTGGTATCTGCAACTCGACGACGGGTATGGCGGCGGTCTCGATTATGACCGCGAGGCGATTGCGATCCTGCTGCGCGACCCATCCTTCGCGCTGGTGGATATGGAGGACGGGTTGCTGCTCTTCGAGCGCAGCGCCGATCCTGATCGCGCACTGGTCAACCAGTTGTCGGTTGCGCCCGATGATGGCGCGCCCGCATTGCAGCAGTTTGGTCCATTCGATCTGGTGCGCGCGAATGTCGACGTGATCGGTGAGCGACGCCTGCGCGCCTCGTTCGTGTGGCGGGTGCGCGAGGCGTTACCACGAGGAATGCAGTACGTTGCCGTGAGCCGGCTGGAGGGCGCGCCGGGGGCGCGATTCGTCCATTTGCCCGGCTACGCGCTGCGTCCGGCGTGGGAGTGGCAGGCAGGTGATGTCGTCGAAGAGACCTTCGATGTGCTCGTACCGCCTGATACCCCGCCGGGACGGTACGCCTGGCGCGTTGGATGGTACGACGTGCGTCACCCTGATGCGGCGCTGACCAATGAACGCAGCCGGATGGACGGAACCGCCGAATATGTAGTGACAACGTTTGAAGTAGCGCCGTAGCGGGTCCAGGCATGCTTGTCAGGCGGCAAGAAAGTCCGCCCGATGGCTGAAGCCGCGGGCCTCCTGCTGCGAAGCCCGCCTGCGCGGGCTACATTGGGCGATACCGGATTATTTTCTCAAACTCCATAAATCGCGCCGGGCAGGCGTTCCGCCGGGCGTTCACCTGCGCGGTTCGGCACGCTCACCGCGCGTGGACGCCGCCGTTCCCGTCCGCGTAGGCGGACGGTTGACCGCAGTCCCTTCAGGGGCGATTTCAATTGCTGGCAGCCTGCCCCTCACAAGTGTAGATTTTTCCGGCAAGCCTTTATGTTGCATCGCCCGTTTTGAGCATAGGGATGCGCAAACTCCCCCTCTCCAGCGATGCTGGAGAGGGGGCAGGGGGTGAGGAAGAAAAAGGCTTTGAGAAGCGGAAAACGTCCCTCGAATCTGCAAAGCTCTACCCTTGAGAGGCAGCCTGCACCTCGCCGTGACCGGCGCCTTGACAGCCAATCCAAGCCCCGGACTGCGTAAGGGGAGGTCTGAGAACCCGCCTGCGACCCGCCCTACACCGCGCCCATCCGTTCGATCCGCTCCTGCACCTGTTTCAGCGCCTGATTGTCTGGCGCAACCTTGATCGCTCTGGCAATCGTTTCGCGCGCCTTATCCCACTGCTCAAGCTTTGCGTAAACGACTGTCAAAGCGTGAAGGTAATCGACGTCGCGCGGTGCATTGGCGACCGCCGCTTCCCACTGCTTCATCGCCATCCACCACATGCCTTTGCGCTGCAACGCCAGACCAGTGTTGAACAGTTCGTAGTCGGTAGCGCCGCGCACCTCGGAGACGAATCGCTCTTTGGGCCCGTAGAAATCGCGCCAGCTCAATCCGACCAGGAGCATGAAGAAGGCTTTGATGCCGACATCGACCAGGATAATCGTTCCGAAAAGACCGGTGATCGCAGCGGCTGCAGCTGCGGCTTCTTGCGATGGAAGGAACGCTTGCGCCTGAGCGATGGCATCGCGGAGCGTCGCAGCGGCGCCGAGCGCGCCGAGCAGCGAGCCGCCGAGTTGGAGCGTCGTCAGAACAGCGATGATCCAGTAGGCCCAGCGCGCGCGGTTCATCATCGCGCGCGCAATTGCAACTTGACCCCCGTAGATGATGGCGATAACCACGAAGACCACTACAATGATGAGCGGAAAATCGGAAAGACTGCCCATCGCCGAGTTGTACAGCACCAGCGCGCCGATCAATCCCAGGACGGCGCCCAGAATGCCCAGCACGCCGCCGAGAATCCAGAAGATGCCCATGATCGACAGCCAGGGAGACGTTTTCTCGCGCACCGGTCCGCGGATCATCAGGCTGCGGTCGCAACGGCGGCACCATCTGCGATCCGGTTTGTTCAACTCGCCGCAGTACGGGCAGCAGTCGCGCGCCGGGTCGCCTTCTTCCGGCGGCAGGACTTTTTCTTTACGGCGCGGTTTTGCAGCCGGAGCAGCGGCAGGCGTAGCGGGTACGGGCATTGTGGCGCCTGCGGCTCCGGCTACCGCAGCAGTTGCGGCTGCGACGGCCATAGGCGCTGCCGCAGGGTTGGGTTTGCCGAACAACGAGAAACGCCGGGCGGGCTTGGGCGCAGCCTCAGCAGCCGCAGTGTCGCCGGCAGCGGTATCGGCAGCCGGTTTGGGTTTGCCGAACAACGAGCGCCGGGCGGGCTTGGGCGCAGCCTCAGCAGCGGCAGACGGACGAGTGTGGTGGGCGGATGCTGGTTGTGTCGCCATACCTGGCTGAGAACCGTTCGTGGTCGATGGAAGCCGGAACAACCCTTGATCGGTTTCAGACGACGCCTGTTGCGTCTGAGGCGCTGCCTGGACCGAAGTTGTGCGCCCCTTATCGGACGACGCCTGACCGCCAGCCGGGGCGCCTGCGGGTGATGCTTTATTCGCCGCCTGTCTGGCTTGCTGGTCGAGCCAGGCGATCCCCTGGCGCGCCTGCGGGTTCAGCGGGTTGATCCGCAGCGCCTGTTGGAGACACTGGCGCATACGCCCAGGATCATCCATGACTCCGGCAAGCCAGACCCATGCATCATCGTTGTACTGATCGACCTGAATAGCGCGCGCCAGCAGTTGACGCGCCTGCGCCCGCTGCCCGGCGCGCGCTGCTGCAATACCCTGTTGAAGCCAGTCGTTCGTTGTTGTCATAGGATGTATGCTCCAGCTGGAAGAACCGAGAACCGAGAACCGGAGTTCCCGTCCGACCTGTGCGCCCTGGTCCGGTCCGGACGGGGCTGAGACCTGCCCCTGCGCCACCTTCCCCGCCTTCCCGCGTTCCCCGGCGAAGACCTTATGAGGTCAGGCGGCGCGTGTGCAGG
The DNA here is from genome assembly GCF_057785375.1 of Roseiflexus sp. Classification (NCBI taxonomy): domain Bacteria; kingdom Bacillati; phylum Chloroflexota; class Chloroflexia; order Chloroflexales; family Roseiflexaceae; genus Roseiflexus; species Roseiflexus sp. The sequence continues at coordinate 40,782 of NZ_JBYNRX010000085.1, read as the reverse complement.
AAAAGAGACCTCACGCGCCGGTGACGATCACTGGCGCATCCGGGTATCCGGCGCAGAGACCTCAAAGGTCGGACATGTTTCTCACTCTCACCTCTCGCCTCTCGCCTCTCACCTCTCGCCTCTCGCCTCTCACCTCTCGCCTCTCGCCTCTCGCCTCTCGCCTCTTGCCTCTCGCCTCTCGCCTCTCGCCTCTCGCCTCTCGCCTCTTGCCTCTCGCCTCTTGCCTCTCGCCTCTTGCCTTTCTGTCACAGAATGCACACGTTTCCCTCTACTACCAGCATATGATGAGTACGTGCAGAAGACAAGAGAGAAGGTAGTACTGATAGGGGATAGCACTGCGGACTATTGATAAGCAGGCACGGCAGATCGATATGCTACTGCGTCCGATGACGCCTTCTGCTAGGTTACCCCAGTGCGCCAGGTGCGATGCCAGGGCAGCGCCAGCGCAATCAGAACAGGGCCATACGCAACAGCGGCGCTCTGGGCTGGAAAAGCGCCCAGGATGCTCAACAAGATCAGCCCGCCGCCTGCCAGCAGCAATGCCTGCTCGAGGTGCGTCAGGCGGAGCGTGCCAGTGTGAACGACCTGGTGACTCCGCACCAGAGGCGTCACGAGCAGAGCAGTGGGTAGAACCAGGCGCATGCATCAGGACGCGGCGGATTCTTCGCCACACGCAACCGATGAATCACCGGAAGGGCGCCGGCACAATGGGTCAGGACACGACGCGCCGGCTGCCAGCGATTGACATCGCCCCTGACGGGCCTGCGGCCGTCCGTCCGCCTGCGCGGACGGGAACGGCGGCGTCCACGCAGGTGGACGCCCGGCGGAACGCCTGCCCGGCGCGACTTCAGTCGCCAGCCCAGGCGCAGCGCCACAAAGACGCGCTTGCTTGCCGCCTGACCATGCATGCCTGGACCATCACCGGAAAACGTGCTTTACAGACCACTCATGGTTTTTGAGCAAATAATCCGGTATCGCCACGTCCAGCCCGTACAGGCGGGCTTCGCTTCCCGTAGCCCGCGGCTTATGGTTTTTGAGAAATTAATCCGGTATCGCCACGTCCAGCCCGCGCAGGCGGGCTTTGCTTTCCAGAGCCCGCGGCTTCAGCCGCCGGGCTCCGAGGCATCCGCCGATGGTCAATCGAAGAACAGTTTGCAACGACGGCTCGCCAGAAAGATTTCGTGTCATGCTCACAGCCCAACCCCCCGCAGCACAATTGCTACAGCGACCAGTGTGAGGATGAGACCGGGGATCAGGTAGATCAGCGCAGGACCGATGCTGCGGATGTCGGGGAGCGCCGGACCGGCGCGGGACGGACCGACTTCGATGCGCTGCCCGCGCCAGTACGTGACTCTGCTGCGTGTCGGGGGACCACCGGCGCGGCGCCAGACGATCCATCCTTCGCGGAGCAGGTACGCTGCCGCCGTTCCCAGGATCAGCGTCACCAGGGGCCACGGCAGCGCGCGACTGTTGGTCAGCACAATGACCAGGACAATCAATGCCAGCCAGCGCCAGTATTTTTGAAGCAGGTTCATCGATGATCAGCGCACCGTCATCGGCATGACGATGTGAATGTAGCCTTCGACGCCGACGGGCTTGAACACCGCCGGATGTTGCGGCGATTGTGTTTCCAGCGCCAACTGCGACGTCGGGATCGCGGCGATAGCATCGGATAGAAATTTGACGTTCAACGCAATCTGCCCGCCCTCGCCAGTGATCATGGCATCGACTTGACCCTTGTTGTCGCCAACGTCCACCGCATTGGCGCTGATGGTCATGTGTCCCGGTCCCATCTCACCGCCTGGTTCCATGTGCAGGCGCACACTATTGGACGGGGCGACCGTAAAGTAGGACGCAAGTTTGACGGCTTTCATCAACTCCTGGGTGTCGAGAACTGCGCGCGTCTGATACTGCTGCGGAATGACCCGGTCAACATCGGGGAACTTGCCATCGATCAGGCGCGATACCAGATCGACCGTACTGGTATGGAAGAGCACCTGCCCGCCACTGGAGGTGACAATCATCTCGACCTGGCTCTCGTCGTCGTTATGGTCGCTAAGCGCAGTCGAAGCGAGGATGCGCGCCAGTTCATTCAACGCGCGCGCCGGAATGATCATCTCCTGTGGTTGAGCCGCCGGTTCCGGCAATTCAATGATCCGCTGCGCCAGGCGGAACCCGTCGGCGGCGGCAAAGATCGCGCGGTTGTCGCGCAGGCGGAGTTGCACTCCCTGGAGCACAGGGCGAGTTTCCTCGGTGGCTGCGGCAAACGCCACCTGCTGGATCGTCTCGCGGAGCAGCGCCGGCGGAAAGACAGCGGTTGGCGTGCGGTTGTCCACGGTCGGAATTGTGGGGAACTCACCGGCTTCTGTCCCCTTGATATTACTCTCGAAGCGAGCGCATTTCAGGTTTAATGTTTGCGTGCGCACATCGAGCATCAGGTCGATCCGGTCATTTGGCAAACTGCCGACGACATCGCTCAGCAGTTTCGCCGGAACGGCGACAGCGCCCTCATCATCGATCTTGGCGCCGATCCAGCATGTGATGCCAATTTCGAGATTCGTCGCAGCAAGTTTGAGGCGTCCGTCATCACTGGCAATCAGGATGTTGCTGAGCACCGGCAGGGTGCTTTTCCCGGCGACAGCGTGACTGACAACGGCCAGACCGCGTTTCAGATTTTCTTGAAGACATGAGATCTTCATCGGCGACTCCTTGAGCGGCGCAGGTTTCTCACGCGACGCGCCATCGCATAGGCGGCGCGTATGAGATCAGGGAATGACATTATACCATTTCTTCCGTTATTGACGTAATTCCTCATTCCCGATACAATCGGGGTTACTTTGTTCGACGCGACCATGGTCCACAGCAACTCTTTCTTCGCAGAGGCACGCACATCATGGACGACATGCTGCACGAGATCCTGCGCGCTGCACGACGGCTGCGGCGTGCGCTACGTCCGACGCCGCTCGAGGAGTCGATCCGGCTCGGTGCGCTGACTGACGGGCGGGCATTGCTGAAACTGGAAAATACGCAACCGACCGGATCGTTCAAAGTGCGTGGCGCACTGAACGTGTTGCTGTCGCTGCCATCCCACGTTCGTGAGCGTGGCGTCGTGGCGGCGTCGTCGGGCAATCACGGCGCCGCCGTTGCCTATAGCGCGCTGACGCTTGGAGCGCCAGCGCTGATCTTCGTCCCCGAAGATACGTCGCCGGTCAAGGTGAGCGCCATGCGCGACTTTGGCGCCGATGTCCGGGTCTATGGAGATGATTGTGTGGTTGCCGAGACGTATGCTCGCGCATATGCAACTGAACATGACCTGATCTATGTTTCACCCTACAACGACCCGCTGGTCATTGGGGGGCAGGGGACGATCGGCGTGGAACTGGCGCGCCAGATCGACCGCCTCGATGCCATTCTGGTTGCGGTTGGCGGCGGCGGGTTGATCAGCGGCGTCGCCGCCTATATGAAAGCGGTACAGCCGGATGTGCGCATCATCGGGTGTTCGCCGATCTATTCTCCGACAATGTACGAGTCGGTGCTGGCGGGCGAGGTTGTGTCGCCGCCAATTCTCCCGACCCTCTCAGATGGTACGGCTGGCGGTGTAGAGCCAGGAGCGATCACTCTCGATCTGTGCCGTGCGCTGGTCGATGAATGGGTGCTGGTGTCCGAAGAAGAGATTGCTGCTGCCATGCGCCTGATGATCGAAACGCAGCATACGCTGGTGGAAGGATCGGCGGGCGTTGCTGTCGCCGGGTACCTGCGCCTCAAGGAAGAGATGCGCGGCAAGACGGCAGCAATCATCATCTGCGGCGGCAATGTGAGCCTGGCAACGTTGCGTACCGTTATCGATATGAACGTCTGACCGGCGCGGTACAATGGTCCGGGTTGCCAGAGCAGGCAACCTGTGATGCACAGAAAGGATGTCGCTGCTATGTCCCGGATCCCAATCGCCCTGCAGTTGTACTCGGTGCGCGAGGATGCGGCGCGAGATTTGCAGGGCGTACTCGCCGCGGTTGCCGATATGGGGTATGAGGGGGTCGAGTTTGCCGGATACTATGGGCGCGATGCCCAAACGATTCGCGGCTGGCTCGATGCGTATGGGCTCAAGGTCGCTGGCGCCCATGTCGGCATCGAGACGTTGCTCGGCGATGAACTGTTACGCACCGTCGAGTTCCACCAGACCCTCGGCAATACCACGCTGATCGTTCCCGGGCTGGCGGAACAGTGGCGCAACTCGCGCGCTGCGTGGTTGAAGACCGCCGAGACGCTCAACGCCATCGCCGTCGCGCTCAAGCCGTATGGTATGTGCACCGGCTATCACAACCATCATATCGAGTTTGCGCCAATGGAGGGCGAACTGCCGTGGGATACGCTCTTCGGCAATACCACCGATGATGTCATCATGCAGTTCGACACCGGCAATGCGCTCCACGGCGGCGCTCAGGCGGCGCCATTCCTGCGCCGCTATCCGGGGCGCGCCAAAACGGTGCACCTGAAGGAATACTCCGCTGCCAACGCCTCGGCGCTGATCGGCGAAGGCGATGTGCCATGGACCGAAATCTTCGAGTTGTGCGAGACGATCGGCGGAACGGAATGGTATATTGTCGAGCAGGAGAGTTACGCCTACCCGCCGCTCGAGTGTGTTCGCCGCTGTTTGCAGGCGCTTAAGGCGATGGGGAAGTAGGTTCTCGCAGGAAGGCGCGGAACCGGTGAAAGCATCTGGCGGATGGTTTCGATGCTGGCGGCACGGCGGGGTATGACCATAGGTGTTCAGACAATGGCGCAGCGCGCGGCATTGCCTGGCGTGACCCCAGCATCACCGGCTGCGGCTTTCGCTCGAAGTCGTCGGATATGGCGTGGTCGGGCGCTGCCAGGATAGCAGCAGCGGACGAAGGTTGCAGATTGCGAATCACACCAGGGCGCGAAGGCGTCAGGGTGCAGGCGGGGACGGTGCGGGCGGCCACCGGTGAAAGACACAGCCCCTCAGGGCGCTCAGGCGCACTGGGGGGCAGGCAAGGACGGGTGCGGATTAAGGCAAGTGATCGATCCCCTAACCCCTAACCCCTAACCCCTAACCGCACCCGACGCACAAGGCGTCGGTCGAGCACTGCAAGCCCGGTTGCCGAACTGATGCCCACCCCCAGGCAAACCAGCCAGGGCAGCGCAGGCACGCCGATGTCATGACCAAAACTATAGAGCGCCCCGCCAGCATAGTTGCCAATACCGCCGCCGAGCGCCAGCGCCAGCGCACTGACGCCGAAGTATGATCCGAGCGCCGCCGGGTTCGCCAGATCGGCGGCAACGGTCTGTTGTCCGGGCGCCGCCAGCAGCGCACCGAGGGAGAAGAGCGCTACGCTTGCCAGCAACGCCCCAATAGCGCCGGCAAACGCCACGCTGCCCAACCCCAACGCCATCAACACGATGCCGAGCATCATCACGGAAAGCGGGCGCAGCCAGCGTTCCGCCAGGCGTACAACCGGATACTGCAAAAGCGCGCTCATACCCGCATTCAGCACATAGAGCCAGCTGACCGCATCAGAAGTTCCCGCCAGCGCTCGCGCTGCCAGAGGGAGCGAGATCGTCAACTGCACCCACATAAACCAGTATCCCATCAACAGAACATTGAACGCCATAAACCGGCGGTCGCGCAGCGCCATCAGAATGCCCGCCAGCAACTCGCTGCGCTCGGTTGCAACCTGCACCTCCGGCAGTAGCAAAAAGGTGATCCCGGCAGCAATGAAGAAACATCCGCCGGCAGCGAGCGCCACAAAGGCAAAATCGATCCGCAAAAGCGCAGCGCCTGCCAGCGGTCCGAGCGACATGCCCAGCCCGCGCACAATACCCAGCACGGCAAAGTAGCGATTGCGCTCCTCCGGGCGCGTCAGCGCCACCATTGCCGCCGATGACGGCGAGTCGAACAATGCGCCGCCAAGCGCCGCAAGAAGGGCGCTGACCATCAGAAAGGGATATGTTGTTGCCATAGCCATGGCGCTGAAGCTAATGGCGCGAATGAACATCCCGACGACGATCAACGTCTTCGCGCCGAACCGGTCTGCCAGAGCGCCGCCGAAGACCGTCAACCCCTGTTGCGTCAACTGCCGGATCGCCAGCACCAACCCCACAGCGCCCGCCGACCATCCCAGATCATCGACGTACCGTACCGACACAAGGGGGATGACCATAAAGAATCCGCCCCACATGAGAAACGTAATGACAAGCATCACTATTGCGCCGCGACGCCGTTGTGTGATCGAAGTCGCCGGGACCTGCGCGTCTGTCATCAACTCGTCATCCTGACTATACAAATGGCTATGGACGAATACCGTTGGGCATAGTAGCATGCAGAGTCATAAACCGTAAACTTACAATCTCTCTTGCATCTACGACGTATCAAGCGCCATCTAGAAGTCTGCATCCATGACCCAGGCAGGTCACAGCGAACGGCGATCCAATGCCGATGCCTCGCTCCAGGTGCGTGCTGTGAATAGCACGATCCATGCACGGCTGAGTTCTGAGGCGGGAGATGGATTCGATCATAGCGCTCTTGAGCAAACGCTCAAACGCGAACGCCAGCTCAATGTCCTGACCCAGATTCTGCACAGTGCGCCCGATATCGACAGCGTGATGCCCGACGTTGTGCAGATGGTCGTCGAGCTAGTCGAAGCGGACGCGGGTGCGTTGCCGCTGCTTGCGCAAAATGGCGAGTTTCTGGAGTTCTGCTACCCATATCGGATTCCCGAGGCATGGCTCGCTCTCAAAGTTCCGCGCGGCGCCTCCCTTGCCTGGCAGATTATCGAGACCCGATTGCCGCTGCTGATCAATGGCTATCACCGTGAGAATCGCGCGATCAAAGACCTTGTCGTCCACGGTGTGCGCGCTGTGGTCGCGGCGCCGGTGACCGCCGACGAACAACCAATCGGTGTGCTTGTGGCCTATCGTGTTGGGCGCGATGATCCGTTTACCGTCCACGACCTGAATATTCTTACCGTCATTGGTCGGCAAATCGGCCTGACTGTCGAACGCTTCAGACGGTACCAGACTGCGGTTCGGGAAGCGGAACGGCGCGTTGCGCTGTTTTATGCCAGTCAACAGATTGGGGCAACCCTCGACCTGCCGCACCTGTATCGTACCATCTATCAGGCAGTAGCGTCGCTCATTCCCTGCGACTCGTTCGCGCTGATCCTGACCGATCCCCTGAGCGGCAGGTTGGACGTTGTGTATCGTAATGATGCCTCGCCCGATAGAGCGGACGAGTCCTCGGACGAAGCGATTGCACAGGTCATTGCCGGCGGACAATCCCTGTGCCTGACGGGTGGCGGGCAGGATACGCGCCTGCTGATTGCCATGCGTCGCGGCGGGCAGACATTAGGCGTTATATCGGTGCGCACATGCGCTTCACAGATCTACTCCGCCACCGATCTCGAAATGCTCGATCAACTGGCGACAACCGCTGCAATTGCGATCGAGAATGCCCGTCTTTTCGAGGCAGCGCGGCGCGAAGCAGACATGCGCACCCGTCTCTACGAAGCGAGTCAACGGCTCGGTGCGCTGCTCGATCTGAGTCAGATCTACGACGAAATCTATCGCGCCACTATGTCGCTGGTTGCCTGCGATGGGTTTCTGGTTGCGCTCAAGACGAACGAACAGACGACTCCGGGTGTCATCTACTGTGTTGGTCGGGCATACAGCAAAGCATGCGCTGATCTGGCGAATGACGCAATTGCGAGTGAAACATCGCTCTGCTGCGATAACGACGAGTGCGGAAGCAGCGTCCTCGTTGCGGTCATGCGCCGCGGTGGCCGGGTCATTGGCGCCATCCTGGTTCGTGCTCCGCAACCACACACCTACACCGACACCGATCGCAGCGCGCTCGAACTCCTGGGTGCAACGGCGGCGATTGCGATTGACAATGCGCGCCTCTTTGCCGATGCGCGTCGCCATGCGACTATCGATGAGTTGACCGGCGTGTGGAACCGGCGCTCGTTCTTCGAGAACGCCGGACGCGAGTTTCAACGTAGCCAGCGCACGTTGCGTCCCCTGGCGATGCTGATGTTCGATGTCGATCACTTCAAATCGGTCAACGACACCTATGGGCATGCGGCCGGCGATCAGGTGTTACGCGGATTGGCGGAACGTTGCCGCAGTCAGTTAAGGGTCATTGATATCATCGGGCGCTACGGCGGCGAGGAATTTGCTGTGGCACTCCCCGAGACCGATATCGAAGCGGCGGAACATATTGCAGAGCGTCTGCGCGCTACTGTCGCAAATACCTCGTTTGCAACCGCCCAGGGATCGATTTCCCTGACGATCAGCGTTGGAGTGGCGGTATGTCATCCGGACGACCAGACAACGCTCGATACCATTATTGATCGCGCCGATCGGGCGCTGTACCTCGCCAAGCGCAGTGGACGCAACTGTGTGCGTGTCTGGTCGTATCCTGCGACAGGGTCAGGGGTCAGGGGTTAGGGGTTTTTCTATCCCTGTCCCTTTCTTCCATCTTCCTGCTCGTTTCCGTTGCTTGTGCCATGTGCAATGTCCAACGCTCCCTATCCCACGTGCTACGTGCTCTGGATGTTTTTCCTTCCTTCAAGACCTGTGAAGTCGGGCGCTACGTCATGCTGTAGCCGGCGCCGGTCGCTGCGCCTGCGCCGCAAAACGCGGCAGAACGACGGCTGCCAGGATCATCCCCATGCCCGCGATCTGGAGCAGTTCAAGGTGTTCATTGAGCAGCGCCACTGCAATGAGCGTGGCGACTGGCGCCTCGATGACCGTGATCAATCCTGCAACTTTCCCCGGAATGTAGCGCAGCGATTGAGTAAACAGCGCATAGCCGCCGAGCGTTGGTCCAATGGCAATCATTGCCAGCATTAACCACGCGGACGGCGCTTCGATTGCCCATACGTATGAACGCGCCGCCGGTACAAGCCGGTCGGCTGCCAGCGCCAGCGCCATGAGCGTTAGCGAGCCGAAGGTCATGGTGTAAGCCAGCGTCGTCCAGGGGTTGATCGATTGCGCATTGCGCTGACCCATCAGCACATAAACCGTGTGGGTCAACGCCGTCAATAGCCCGACCACTGCGCCGAGCCAACTGATTCGCAGGACAGCGGGATCATAGACGCGCACCACCAATGCGCACCCTGCCAGCGCCAGCGCTAGCGCCACTACATGCGCTTTTGTGACTGGTTCGCGGAACAATATCCACGCGCCAAGTGCAACGAATCCGGGATAGGTGTAGATGAGCACAACCGCGATAGCAGCGCCGTTCAGCGTCACCGACCAGAGCCAGAGCGCATGGTAGATGCCAATCGAAACGACGCCGGTCAGCGCTAGTTGCCCGATACCGTTCCTGCCGATGCACAGCAGTGACGGACGGAAGACCAGGATGCCCGCCGTGCAGACGACTGCAATCAACAGATCGCGCCAGAGCGCCAGGGTGAGACCAGGAATGGCATACCGGGTGATGAGATACGAGAGGCCAGGCGCGGTTGATGCCCAGACGACTGCCGCAAGCGCACTGAGCGCATAACCGGTGCGAGGGTGTGAATGCATGAGCGTGTACGTTCCTGTTGGATCAGAGAATGCATAACGTCTATAGTACACGAGATGTGCGATTGGTTGGAGACCGGGCATGAGATAGTCGGCGGCGGAACTTAAGATGCGGATTCAGGATTTCTTTGGGCATATCGCCAGTAGCGCGCCCCTGCGCCCTGAGCCTGTCGCAGGGTCGAAGGGCGGGCAGCAGCGTATTCGGCGGCTCAACGGATTGTTTCGCTGCGGATCGCATGATGTGTGTGGCGGGGCGTGCGACCTACTGCATCGAGCAGTTTTGGCGGTGACCGGTTTCGCGTATGTGGAGATCCTTTACATCCACTATGAAGCGATCTATGCTCCTCATACGAACGTACGGTCATCAGACAAGATATTCAGGCGCTTGGTTCAAGTGGAACAGCGGGCGTCCATCGGCAATATTGCACGAATGACCGCACATTGGTATAAGATACGATGGAACATCTGTGCAATATACCATCGTCATCCTTCCAAAGACCATGTATAATAACAATATTGGCGTGAAGGGTAGAGACCATGACCTTAACGACACTTGAACAGGAAATCCTTGCCCGCCTGCATAGGCTCACGCCTCTACAGCAGCGTGAAGTGCTAGCATTTGTGCGTACCTTGGGGAACACCCCAGTTGGCATTCCAGGTCGTGAACTGCTTGCGTTTGCTGGCAGTATTGAACCGCACGATCTCCTCACATTGCAGCAAGCGATTAATGAGGGATGCGAGCAGGTGAACCTGGATGAGTGGTAGATACCTGCTCGACGCCAATATCGTCATCGCGCTCTGGTCCGACGATGCAGCGGTTACGCACGAATTGGCCGGTGCTGATGAGGTCTTTGTTCCGATTATCGTGCTGGGCGAACTTTACTATGGGGCGCGGAAATCGGCGTGGTCGGCTGCAAATATCGCACGGATCGACGATTTTGCCGCACGTATATCGCCTTACCTTAGCGACCCGCGACGATCATTTCAGAGAGGTTGATGGATCAACCATCGTAAAGTGGTAAGCGCTCGCCGGAAAGTGTATCCTCATCACCCCTGCTGCTGAGTTTATCGGACCGATGCTCTGCGAGGCATTCGCTGAGCAAGGCGCAGATGTCGTATGGAAGAGTTCCTCAACCGCCTGAACATCCCCTCCAAGCGCGACATTGGTGAGTTGAGCGAGAAGATTGCGCAACTGGCGGCGCGCGTCGAGGAACTGCGAAAGAGCCAGGATTAACAGAACACGGCAACGGACGCGCAGGACTGATCGGAACCAGGCGCCGAGGGTATAGTACGCGAAGGTCACGTTGCAAACTTCCGGCGCCTGGTTTTCGATTCCTGAGTCTCCCCGGCCCGGCGGCTCATGATTACAACATAATCCGGCATGCGCCTTGCGCCCGGCGACTGAAGCCGCGGGCGACGGTTGCCACGCCCGCCTGCGCAGGCTGCACCGGGTGATACCGGATTCTTTGCTCAGAAACCCTTATTGTCCAAATGACCGCGCATTCTCAGTTCTCAGTTCTCGGTTCTCATACGAACGTGCAGTCAGTCAGCCACGATGTTCGCGCGTTCGTTGGGCAAGGCGCACCGACAGGCGTGTCGTGGACGCAGACTGCGCATCGGCATCAGCAGCCCCGGCGGGGCTTGCACGTGCGGTGAGCACCGTCGAACCGCATGCAGTGAGCATGGTCGAACCGCGTCCTCAGCGAGGGCTTTCGCCCGCAGCGCCCCGGTGTCCCGCTGCGCCTACCGGCAATATGAATACATTGTCGGCATGATTGACAAGATTCCCTGTCATCGCTTAAACTCAGAACGCCCAGAGAACTCTCCGCCATCATGCAATGGAGCAACCTCTATGGACCTGAGCGATTACACGTTCGATCCCAATCTGGCACGCGCCACGACGATCCCGGCGCGCTGGTACATCGATCCCGCAATGCTGGCAATCGAAGAGGAACGCATCTTTGGTCGCACCTGGCAGCTTGTCGGGCGCACTGAACAGGTGCGCAACCCCGGCGACTATTTCACCTGCGCGGTTGTCAACGAGCCGCTGGTTGTCACCTGCGATGCCGTCGGGAAACTGCACGCCTTCTACAACGTCTGCCGCCATCGCGCCGGTTCAGTCGCCGAGGGGTGCGGCAACCGCAAGACGTTGCAGTGCAGTTACCACGCCTGGACGTACAATCTCGACGGGACGCTGCGCTCGACGCCTGAGTTCGAGGGGGTGGAAAATTTCAACAGGGCTGATTATGGTCTGCGCCCGGTGCAGGTGGACACCTGGGGTCCGTTTGTGTTTGTGAACCTTGATCTGAATGCGCCGCCGCTCTGCGAAGTGCTCGGCGCCATTCCCGAAGAGACGTCCGGCATGCCGCTGGCGCGCATGGGGTTCTACAAGCGAGTGGACTACGAAATCGACTGCAACTGGAAGGTGTATATCGATAACTATCTGGAAGGGTACCACATTCCGGTCGCCCATCCTGGTCTGTTCAAGGAGATCGACTACAAGCAGTACCGGGTCGAAACCTTCCGTTACTACTCAAAGCAGCACGCCCCGATCCGCGAGAACCCGGGCTCGCTCTACCGGCGTCACCTTGAAGAAGGGGCGCCGGCGCAGGCGCTCTACTACTGGGTCTTCCCGAATTTGATGCTCAATATTTACCCGGACAACCTCCAGATCAACATCATTCTGCCGCTTGGTCACGAACGCACGCTCACGATCTTCGAGTGGTACGTGCTCGATGTGGACCGTCCCGAAGTGGCAGAGGAATTTCACCGCTCATTCAAGTTCAGCGATGTGGTGCAGAAGGAAGACATCGACATCTGCGAGGCGGTGCAGAAGCGGCTGCGGTCGCGATCTTATAATGTCGGACGCTTCTCGGTGCTGCGCGAAAATGGCGTGCACCACTTCCACGGGCTGCTCGCCGAATATTTGCAACGCGCCTGAACACAACCATTACCCGAAGAGCATGTCGGTCGCCACGTTCCAGCCGGGGACGACGACGCTGGGAATGATCGCCTGCCCGCGGTAGACGTGTTCGGCGCGATAGACCGCGCCCTCCAGCGTGAGCAACTCGACGGCGCGGTGACCGGGATCGGCGATCCAGTACTCGCGCACCCCGGCGGCGGCATACAGGTCGCGTTTCTCGCGCCGGTCGTAACTCGCGCTGCCGGGAGACGCCACCTCCACCACCAGGTCTGGCGGGCCGACGATGCGTTGCGCGGTAATCGCCGCTGCGCCGCCGTGCAACAGCACAACCACATCAGGCTGCACAATCGTGACCAGGCTGAGTTCCACATCGATGGGCGCTGTGAAGACTCGCCCACGCCCAGTCATCTGGACGTGCTGCATCAGATAGTAGAAAATCAGACCGCTGACGCTCTGATGATCAGGGTTGGGAGCAGGCGTCATACGCAGGTCTCCGTCAATCAGTTCATAGCGCTGTCCATCGTCCGGCAGGCGCTCATAGTCCGCCACCGTCCAGCGTCCGCCGGGAGGCGGCGGCAGAGGGGAGACCAATCCTGCGACCGGCAGAACATCAGTCCTCATAGGCGCCCTCGTCGTTGCGGATGATCCGGCTGTGCGATTATGGCATCACTGCATTCTTGTCATTATTGTAGCACGCACCGTGTGGAAGAGACCGGTTGCCGGACATCAATCGTGCGATGCGGTAATGTTGGACGAAAGCGGCTTTTACCCCCGAGAATCTTCTGGTGCGCCGAACTCCAGATCGGTCAGCGTGACCAGCGCATCATAGTCTTCGACGAGATCAGGGGCATACCGGGCGATGACGGTGCGGATCAGAGCGCGCTCGTCGCGGTCTGCCGCGCGCAGCAGGCGCGTGATATCCGCCACGTCCTGCGCTCGACCCGCTTGAAGCTTCATGAGCGCGAGAAACGGTCGCGGCAGCGCCGGAAAACCCGCCGGATCGAACGACGGATGATCGAGCGCCTCGTCGAGCCAGGGGGCATCGGACGCGACGACATCGATGCTGTACCCTGCTTCACCGACGGGCAGCGCTGTGAAACCACCTATGGCGAGCGTTCCGCCGATGGCGTAACCGGCGGTAATAAAGGCGGAACGCGCCGCCGGTTCGTCGTGGGCGTGGATGAGAATATCTACGTCCTGCGTCATACGCTCTGGCGCATAGGCGCGCAACGCCATTGCGCCGATGAGCGCCCAGCGAATGCCTGCAAGGATTTCGCGCAGATTGGGGAGTTGCTGCACCGCCGTTCTCCGGTTCAAGAAGACAGGCGACGAGCCGGTGCCGGCTCTGGCTCGTCGCAGCGCAATCCGAATATACGGGTTTTTAACCTGCGGCTGACTCACCACTATCTCCTGCTTTAACCATCCTCTTCTTTTTCCTTGCGCATTCGTGGGCTTTCCCACGGTACGTCGGGCACGCCGGCGTTCGCATTCGCGTAGCGCGCCGCAACGAACAGCAGGTCCGAGAGGCGGTTCAAATAGATGGCAACCTGTGGGTTGATCGGTTCGATCTGGCTGAGAGTCACGACCCAGCGCTCGGCGCGGCGGCAGACGGTGCGCGCCAGATGAAGATAGGCGGCAGGCGGTGTGCCGCCGGGCAGGATGAACTGGCGCAACGGTTCCAGTCGCGCTTCCATCTCGTCAATGGCCTGCTCGAGCGCCTGCACCGCTTCCGCGCCAATCCGCGGAATATTCGCCGCCTCACCGGGCGTCGCCAGGTCAGCGCCGACGACGAAGAGATCGTTCTGGACCCGCGCCAGCAGTGCGTCGAGGTCAGCATCGACCCCTGCCGCGCGCGCGACGCCGATGGCAGCGTTACATTCATCGACCGTGCCGTATGCCTGGACACGCGGGGCATCCTTGGAGACGCGCAAGCCGCCCCACAATCCGGTTTCGCCTTGATCGCCCGTCCGTGTGTAGATTTTCATGGAGGCGCCTCTCATTTCAGTCAAAGGCGCAGGGCAATATGCAACTCGCGCAACTGCCGCTCATCGACCGGCGATGGCGCATTGGTCATCAAATCGATCGCCTGCTGCGTCTTCGGGAATGCCATGACTTCGCGGATCGTCACTTCATCGGCAAGGATCATACAGATTCGGTCGATACCAGGGGCGATGCCGCCATGCGGCGGCGCACCGTACTCGAACGCCTCCAGCATGTGCCCAAACTGACGCATCGCCGTCTCACGGTCGATGCCGAGCAGATCGAACAGGCGTTGCTGCACATCGCGGCGATGGATACGGATTGACCCGCCGCCGGCTTCATAGCCGTTCAGAATGAGGTCATACGCTTTTGCGCGCACCTTGCTCGGATCGGTATCCATCAGATGGAGGTCTTCGTCTTTTGGCGCAGTAAACGGATGGTGCACCGCATCCCAGCGCTGTTCTTCGTCGTTCCACTCAACCAGCGGAAAATCGAGCACCCATGCCCACGCCAGCGTATTCGGGTCGGCAAGGTTGAGGCGCGTGCCAAATTCGCGCCGCAGGCGGTCAAGCGTTTGCGCCACAATCTTCGGCGTATCAGCGACGATCAGCAGCAGGTCGCCAGGCGCCCCTTCCATCCGGCGAATGATCGCTGCCATCTCGTCGGGCGAGACCTGCTTGCCGAAACTGGATCGCACCTCACTGCCTTCTTCCGGCACGATCACCCAAAGCAGCCCTTTTGCGCCAGCCTGCTTTGCAAGTTCAACAACCTCATCGATCTGCCTGCGCGAGTACTGTCCTCCCCCCGGCACGCGCAGCCCTTTCACCTGCCCGCCGGTGTCGAGGGCGGTGCGGAACACGCCGAATGAACTGGCAGCAACGACCTCTCCCAGATTGATCAGTTCCAGCCCATAGCGCAAGTCCGGCTTATCGGATCCAAAGCGTTCCATTGCCTCGGCGAACGTCAGGCGCGGAAAGGGGGTCACCAGTCGCTTGTGTGGCACGATCTCGCGGCACAATGCGGTAAAGAGGCGTTCGATAATGTCGAGCACATCGTCCTGATCCACAAAACTCATTTCCATATCGAGTTGTGTGAACTCAGGCTGACGGTCGGCGCGCTGGTCTTCGTCGCGGAAGCAGCGCGCAATCTGAAAATAGCGATCAAATCCGGCAACCATGAGCAGTTGCTTCAACTGCTGCGGCGACTGTGGCAGCGCATAGAACTTGCCAGGATGCAACCGGCTCGGCACCAGATAGTCGCGGGCGCCTTCAGGCGTTGACTTAATCAGGATCGGCGTTTCGATCTCGATAAATCCCTCGCAGTCGAGGAAATCGCGAATGAACTTGACGATCCGGTGGCGCAGAATGATATTCCGCTGCATCCGTTCGCGCCGCAAGTCCAGGTAGCGGTATTTCAGGCGGATCGTTTCGTCTTCGCCGCCTTCTTTGTTGATATAGAGTGGCGGATTCTTTGCCGGGTTGAGGATGATCGCCTCAGTGGCGCGGACTTCAATCATACCGGTGGCGAGGTCGGGATTGTACGCCTCCTCCGGTCGCTGCACCACAACGCCGCGCACTTGAAAGACGTACTCGGTGCGCGCATCACTGGCGACGGCATGCGCCTCAGGTGCAGCCGCCGAGTCGAAAACCACCTGCGTCAAGCCATACCGATCACGCAGGTCGATGAAGATCAACGGACCGTGGTCGCGGCGGCGATGCACCCAACCGGCGAGCAGCACTTCCTGCCCTGCGTGTTCAACGCGCAACTCGCCGCAGGTGTGGCTGCGGTACATAACTTGACTCCTTTTATAATCGCATGCCAGGATGATCTCTCGTGAGTGTGCGTTTTCAACGCTCTCAGGGAACGCCATTATAGCCGCATGAGAAAGGGCTGTCCAATACTGTGCGCAAACGTGTTGCTATTCTGGGGGTTGCCATCGACGATGTGTTGATGGACGACGCGATTGCTGCCGTTGTCCGGTTCGTTGCGGAAGGCGGACCCCATCAGATCGTCACCGTCAACCCGGAGTTTGTGATGGAAGCGCGCCGCAACAGCGCCTTTCGCCGGGTGCTTGCGGCGGCCGACCTGGCGACCGCCGACGGATTCGGGTTGATCCTGGCATCGCGCTGGTGCGGCGCGCCATTGCGCGGTCGTGTGACCGGCATCGCGCTCACCGAACGCATTGCTGCGGAAGCAGCGCGGCGTGGCTGGGCGCTCTTTCTCCTTGGCGCCGCCCCCGGCGTGGCGGAACGCGCCGCTGCGGCGCTCCGGCAGGCAAACCCCGGTTTGCGGATTGCCGGTTGTTATGCCGGGTCGCCGCGCCCTGCCGACGAACCGGCGATCCGCGAACGGATTCGCGCTGCCAGACCGGATGTGCTCCTGGTGGCATACGGTCATCCGGCGCAAGACTTGTGGATTGCGCGCAACCAGCCGCTCCTGCGTGTTCCGGTTGCCATTGGCGTGGGTGGGACATTCGACGAACTGGCCGGCGTTGTGCCGCGCGCACCGGCGCTTGTGCAGCGGTTGGGGCTGAAATGGCTCTATCGTCTGCTGGTGCAGCCCTGGCGCTGGCGGCGGATTATGACCGCAGTACCGATTTTCTTATGGACGGTGTTCCGCGAGGGACGCGCCTTCGATGCGTTGCACACTGAATAGCAGCGCGCGCGGTACGTGAAAGAACCCTTTGTAGTTACCCCCTTTGCTGCTGAGCGCCAGATCGCCGCGTCGGTCGCAGTAGCCAAACCATTCCCCGTGCACTGGATCAACGAACGTCCGAAACGCATAGTCGTCCACCCGTTCCAACCAGCGCAACCAGCGTTCCTCACCCGTCAGCGTATACGCCAGCGTTAGCGCATAGATCGCCTCGGTATGGGGCCACCACAATTTCATCGTCGACTCGAGCTGGAGCGTCGGCTTTCCTTCAATATCCATAAAGTAGTACAACCCGCCGTACTCGTGATCCCAGCCATACTCCAGCGACCCTTCCAGGACATCGAACGCCAGGCGCCGATACTCCTCACTCGGCACGAATTCCAGCATATGCAGCAAGAACCAGGCAACCTCGATCGCGTGACCGGGGCTGAACAGGCGTCCTTCGGGCCACTCACGCAAATTGCGCCCATCGAGCGTCACATGTTCGACGAGGATGCGGCGCTGTGGGTCATAGTGGCGCCGCACCCCTTCCATGGCGTCACGAATTACCTGAACATAGCGTGGGTCATCGGATATGCGCGCCAGTTCAATCGCCATGCTCGCCAGCACCATCACATTCGCCAGGTTACTGACCGGCGGATTGCCAACCAGCATCGGGCGGTCGAGCAGCACCGGGTTGCGGATCCAGCGGTCGATTTGCCAGAAGAGTTCGACTGCCTCATCAAAACATCCCCGATCACCGGTTGCGCGGGCATACTCCAGCAAACCGAGCATGTAGAACACCGCTGCATACGGCTTTCGCTGATAAAAGTACGGCTCCCCTTCACGCGTCAGACAGAAATAGATGCGTCCCTGCGGATCGCGCCCATACCGCCGCATGAACTGACAGATGAGCGTTGCGGCGTCAAGAAATTCCTGGCGGCGGTCAAATTCATTGTACAGGCGCGAAAACATCCAGACCGCACGCCCCTGCAACCACATGTACTTTTTCGTGTCGTAGATCGATCCATCGCGATCAAGACAGGTGAACTGTCCGCCATACGCTTGATCCAGCGAGTGCTTTAACCAGAACGGAATGACCGACTCCTCCAGATTGGCGCGATAGCGTGCCGCATACGACGCGAGCATAGGCCTGTCTCCATGATGATCCGTCTGTCAGGCATATGATACGTTATGCCTGTTTTGGAATCAACCGCCGGTGCTCGACTGCCATGCAGCGATTCATCACCACTTGCAACCCGGCGGTTTCGGCGCGGGCTGCGGCTTCCTCGTTGACAATCGACAACTGCATCCACACCGCCTTCGCGCCCGCCGCAATCGCATCTTCGACAACCGGCATCACCGTTTCGGGACGGCGAAAAATGTCCACAATATCGATCTTTTCGGGCACGTCGCGTAGACTGGCATATGGCTTCTCGCCAAGCACGTGAATATTGAGCGTCGCCAGACGTGGATTGACCGGAATGACACGGTACCCCTGGCGCTGCAAAAACTCGGCGACCATGTACGAATCGCGGTCGGGGTCGTCGCTGATGCCGACAACCGCAACGGTGCGGGCCGAGGTGAGCAGATCGCGGATCTCCTGATCGGTGGTTAACACGGTTTCCTCCTTCATGTTTGCGTGCGGCGACTCAACCACACTCTAACCATTATCGTATGTCGAAAGCAGGCTTTGCGCAACCGGAACGAGCCGGGCATGTGGTATGATGACTCACCTGGTTCTCATCTTCGTTCTGACCGGAGGGGGCATTCGGTGAACGTCCTGCGCTACATGCTGATCTTCGTCCCGCTGGCGTTTCTGGCTGAATTTTTGTTCCCCAATCCCCTGCTCGTCTTTGCGCTCTCCTGCGTGGCGCTCATTCCCCTTGCCGGTCTGCTTGGCGAGGCGACCGAAGAACTCGCCATCCACACCGGTCCGAAAATCGGCGGTCTGCTGAACGCGACCCTGGGGAACGCCGCCGAACTGATTATCACCATCGTTGCGCTGCGTGAAGGGAAGATCGAACTGGTCAAAGCCTCGATCACCGGCTCCATCCTGGGCAATCTGCTCCTCATCCTCGGTCTCAGCCTGTTGCTCGGCGGCCTTCGTCACGGCATCCAGAAGTTCGACAGCAACCTGACCGGCGTTGCCGCAACGATGATGATGCTCTCGGTCGTTGGTATGATGATACCGACGCTTTTCGAGTTACTTCGTGAAGTGCAGAGCGGCGCGGTGGACATCTTCAACACCGATGTGCGCGACCCGGCGCTCGACGCGCTCAGTCTGGGGGTTGCAGCGATCTTGATCGTCCTCTACATCCTGAGCCTGATCTTTTCCTTTCAGAAACCAGAACGCGGCATCGGCGCCCCAACCGGCGTCGATGATCCGTCTGCCGAAATCGAACATCATCAGGCAAAGTGGAGTGTGCCGGTTTCGCTCGGCGTCCTGACGGTTGCGACGATTGCGATTGTCTTTCTCAGTGAATTCCTGGTTGGCGCTGTCGAGCCGGTTGTGGAGCAACTTGGGGTCAGCGAACTGTTCCTGGGGGTGATCCTGATCCCGCTGGTTGGCAATGTCGCGGAGCATATCGTTGCCGTGCAGGTGGCGCTGAAAAATAAAATGGACCTGTCGCTGTCGATCTCGCTGGGATCCAGCATGCAGATTGCCCTGTTCGTGGCGCCGTTGCTGGTCTTTATCAGCCTGTTGTTCGGCAACGAAATGACCCTGTACTTCAGTCTGTTCGAGGTTGCTGCGCTGACGCTGGCAGTGCTCTGCGCCGTGCAGGTATCGGTCGATGGCGAGAGCAACTGGCTCGAAGGCGCGCAGTTGCTGGCGGTCTATCTGATTATTGGTCTGGGGTTCTTTTATGTGGTCACGCCAGGCGCTCACGGCGGCTAATAGAGCGATCAACCAAAACCTGGACCATCAAGAACGTG
The DNA here is from genome assembly GCF_057785375.1 of Roseiflexus sp. Classification (NCBI taxonomy): domain Bacteria; kingdom Bacillati; phylum Chloroflexota; class Chloroflexia; order Chloroflexales; family Roseiflexaceae; genus Roseiflexus; species Roseiflexus sp. The sequence continues at coordinate 20,768 of NZ_JBYNRX010000085.1, read as the reverse complement.
GAGCAGCGGACGTTGGCTGAGCCCGCTTTCGTCCGACCAGCCATGCGTGATGGCACTGCTATCGAGGACGTGGAGCGGCGGACGTTGGCTGAGCCTGTCGAAGCCAACGTCTGCTGCACGACGGTCAACACGGGACATGATTGTGCACCATCTGGTTGATCGCTCGCTAAGAGCCGATCTGGAAAAGATCGTTGGGCGGGTGAAGGCATTGCCTTCGCCTGACCGGTTTGGAGAGGTCAGGGGCATTGCGAGCGACGCCATCGTTCGGATCAGCAGCAGATTGCTCCGTCACAGGACGCAATCTGCAAGCGTCGCTTGACCCGGTGCAGTGACGACGATACAGGCAGATAGGCTCTGAACACGCTATAGAAGCTCACATATCCAACAGGCGAATGGCTATGCTCAACACTATTCACCTGCAAACATTTCTTGCCGTGGTGGAAACCGGCAGTTACAGCGCCGCAGCCGAACGTCTCCATCTATCGCAACCGGCGGTCAGCAGTCACATCCGGGCGCTCGAAGCGCAACTCGATCAGGTGCGCCTGTTTCGCCGGGTTGGACAACAAATGCTGCCAACGCAGGCTGGCGAAGAACTGATCGCAATGGCGCGCGACATGCTGGAACTGGCGACGCAGGCGGAAGAACGTATTCGCAGTTTGGGGGGGCAGGTGAGCGGTCGAGTGACTCTGGGGTGCACCCCTTCCGGCGCCGAGGTCCTGTTGTCCCGCGTGCTGCAAGCGTTTCACGAACGCCATCCGTCCGTCTCTCTGTCGGTCACGGTTGCCCTGCCTGACATGTTGCTGGAACAGTTGTCACGGCAGCATATTCATATCGCGTTCATCGAAGAAAAACAGAGTCCGCGAAACTGGGTTGTGCAACTCCTCGGCAGCGAGCCGCTGGTGCTGATTGCGCCACGCGACCACGAGATGGCGCATCGCGGTCTCGTGACGCCCGGCGCACTGCGTCAGGCGCCCGTGATCATGCCGCGCAACGGGTGCGCGACTCGCCGCGTTATCGATGAAGGCTTACGGGCAAGCGGGCTGACGCCTGCCGACGTTCATGTCGTGCTCGAAACCGATAGCGCCACTGTTGCGCTGGAGGCGGTGTGCAGCGGTATCGGGCTGGCGTTCGTGCCTCAATCGTTCGTTATGCGCCATACGGACGTTAGCATCATCCCTGTCGAGCTGAGCCTGTACCAGGAATGGTTCGCGCTGCGCTCACGCGAGCACACAATGTCACGCGCCGTCCAGGAAACGTTTGCCTTTCTGACCGGAGAGGATGTTCGCGCTATCCTGTCCAGGGCTGGCGTTCGATCACCATTAGAGAGCAAGGCGTTGGGAAAGACGCCGAAAATGGAAAGGAAACGATGATGAGCCATTCAGCATTTGTCACGACCAGTCGTGGTTTGCGCCGAGATACCGTGCCGATGCGATTGTTCGAGAAAGCCAAACGTCTGGGGATCTGGAATCCCAGCGACATTGACTTCAGCCAGGACATCCGCGATTGGCAAACATTGACCAATGACGAACGCGATCTTGTGTTGCGTCTGACCTCGCTCTTTCAGGCAGGCGAGGAGGCGGTCACGCTCGATCTGTTGCCTCTGGTTGCCGCAATTGCCGCTGAAGGGCGTCTCGAAGAAGAACTGTTTCTGACAAGTTTCTTGTGGGAAGAAGCCAAGCACACCGACTTCTTCAACCGCTTTTTGGCCGAAGTCGCCGGGTTTACCGGTGATCTGAGCCACTACCATACCGCCAATTACCGCGCGCTCATTCACGAAGCGTTGCCGGCTGCGATGGAGCGTCTGCGCGATGATCCTTCGCCAGAGGCGCAGGCTATCGCCTCGCTCACCTACAACATGATCGTCGAAGGCGTGCTGGCGGAAACCGGCTACCATGCCTACTTCACTATGCTGGAGCGGCGCAATCTGATGCCGGGGACGCGCAAAGGAATCGGGCTGCTGAAACAGGACGAGTCGCGCCACATCGCCTATGGCGTGTATCTTCTGTCGCGCCTGATCAACGCCGAGCCGCGCCTGTGGGATGTCGTTGTGGATCGCATGAACGAACTCGTCGTCTATGCCGTGGGGGTCATCGACGATGCCTTCGCCTGCTACGAGGTTGTGCCCTTCGGGTTGAGCCACGACGATTTCATGCATTTTGCGATGGGGCAATTCCAGCGTCGCCTTGATCGTATCGAACGCGCGCGCGATCAGACACTGGGGGAGATTGAGGAGGAGACCGAAGAGACGCCATAAACACGCCACCATTGCACCGTGGAGACGTTGCATTGCAACGTCTCCACGTCCCCATGCCGGCGATATGCCGTTTTCCGCCGATCTTACCCTTCCTCTTCCATATCCCGGCGCTCGAGCACATGCACCAGCGCCTCGAACAGGTCGCTTTCGGTAATAACGCCAACGACCATGTTGTTCTCGTCCACCACCGGCAAACCGCCAACCTTGTTGTCGATCATGAGCATCGCCGCCTCGCGCAGGCTGGTCTCCGCTGTGACCGTGATCGGGTCCTCCGTCATGACCTCATACACCTTGATCCGTCGCAGTGCATCGGCGATATCGAACGGATCCATTCCCGCAACCCGCAGCAGATCGGCACCGCGAATATCGCCCTGCGTAATGATGCCACGCAGTTCACCCGTATCGATGACGACCGGCAGGCGGCGGATGTTATGTTCACGCATCAGCGCCAGCGCCTCGCTGACCGGCGCCGCCAGGTTGACCGTGACTGCCGGAGCGTGCATCCAGAAGCGGATCTCCTCCTCGGCAGGCACTGAGGCGCGTCGCCTGGAAGATGAAGATGTCTTCGCCATTGAAGTTCTCCTTTCTGGAGCAGTGCCATGCCGTGCACCCGTCCGACAGGACAGCTCCAGCAGCATAGCAAACCGAACACACGATCCTTAATAATTGTAGCCTGTTCTATCCTGTGTGTGGCGTAACAGGTTATCACCCGCAGTAACAGATTCGCTACCTGAATAGATGCGATCTTACGCAGTGCGACACGTGTAAACGCATACTCTCCGTGTGTGATGGTTTCTTTTCTTTCTGACGCAACGTGGCATGGTACAGTACTATCAGGCGCTTCAGATTTGCCGCGCGTTGGAGGCAGCCATGAAAAATCAACGAGTTGCAGACTGGATGAGTACGCCCGCAATTGTCATCGATTCGACAACGACCCTTGCTGATGCGCAACGTCTGATGGAACAGCGGCGCATTCGCCGCTTGCCGGTTGTAGAAAACGGCAAACTGATCGGCATCATCACGCGTGGCGATCTGCGCGCTGCCCAACCAGCCGATACCACCCTCAGCTACTATGAGTGGCGTGCATTACTCGATCGGGTAACGGTCGTTGAATGTATGACGCGCCACGTTGTCACTATCACGCCGGATGCGTCAACGCTCGATGCTGCCAGATTGATGTTGTCGTACAAAATTGGCGGGCTGCCGGTGGTTGATAGCGAGGGACGGGTGATCGGGATGATCACCGAAAGCGATCTATTCCGCCTTCAAATCGCCCTGGCGGTCGGCGGCGAACTGCACGACACCGCCCGCCCAACGCTGATATGCCACCATTGCGGCGCAGTATTGCGGGGAAGGTCTCTCGAAACGATCAGTCGTGATGATCAGTGCTGGCGTTGTCACTATCATCTCCATCGTTGCGACAACTGTCGCTACTTTGATGGCATTGGCTGCATGCTGGATCGAGCGGAACGCCATACGCCGATCCCTGGGCGGGATTGTCCCTGCTTCGTTTACCTGGTGACGCAGGAACAGGGTGCGGAACGGTAGTGACGCACTAATACGCGATGATGAAAGCCGCGGTCATTGAGCCAGTCTACGGAGCGCCGCTCATCGGGTGTGATGATCGGTACGAAGACCGTGCCGCAGCGGGGCGGCGGCTCGCGTCGTTTCTGGGGCGTTTCCGTGGTACGCACGCCGTTGCACTGGCGATCCCGCCGGGAGGTGTGGCAGTTGCAGGCGAACTGGCGCGTTCACTCCGAATCCAGGTTGATGCCATCGTTACCCGCGAGTTTCGGGTGCGCGTCAATCCTGCCGTTGTCGCCGGCGCCATCAGCGAGTCGGGCGGGTTGTGTCTGAATGGCGCCATCCTGCGATTTCCGGGGGTGACGCCTGCGATGCTCTGGGATATCGTCCGAGCCGAACAGGCGATCCTGCCGGAACTGATCGCACTCTACCGCCATGGACGTCCCCTGCCGTTCGATATCCGACGACCGGTCATCCTGGTCGATGACGGCCTGAGCAGCGGCCTGGCGCACCTGGCGGCGCTTCAGGCGCTGCGGCGCTACCATCCGCTGGCATGCCTGCTCGCAACACCGCGCGCCGATGAACATATCTTACGCATGATCCGGCCATGGGTGGACGAGGCGATCGTGCTCGATCTCCGCACGCACACCCCCACCAACTCCGTCGATGGCTGGCAGATGTCGTTGAGTGATGAGGATGCCGCCATTCTGCTGGAGCGCTACCGGCTTCACATTGTGTCGTAGGGGACGAAGTCCACGATTACCCGGGACGAGCAGGATCGAGGAGCGCCGCCTGACGTTCACCCCTCAATGTTCAACGACCTTCCCCGCTTACTTGACCCCAGGGCTGTACAACAACAGCGGCAACGATGAGCCGCGCAGGACTTTATCGGCGACGCTGCCAAGCAGCAGGAGGGAAAACCCGCCCCGGCCGTGGGTTGCCATCGCAATCAGATCGATGCTATGCGCCCGCGCATAATCGAGAATACACGCCGACGGTTCTCCCACAGTCACAACGGCGTCAACCTGCAAACCCCGTGCGCGTAATGCCTCCGCCTGCCGATCCAGATACGCTTGCGCTCTATCCTTGAGCGATTGCACGATCGCAGAAGCGGCGACATTCTCATCCTGAACTGAAAGACCAAGCACGGTGGGGTCAACGACCCGCAGCAGCGTATACTCCGCGTCCATGATCCGCCCGATATGGACGCTGTGTTCGATGATCGCTTCAGCCAGAGGAGAACCGTCAAGAGGGATCAGAATACGGCGCAGCGAGCGCCTCATATGTTGCGTATCGATGGTTACGGTGGGTTGGTGCGGGCGTACCAGCATCACCGGTATCGGCGAGCGCCGCACGATGACATCTGCCACGCTGCCGAGCCAGAGGCGCGAAAGCGCCCCTCGACCGTGGGTCGTAAGGACGATCAGATTGCACCCGACCGCTTGCGCGTGCTCCAGCAGCGTCTCAGCGACGGGTCCGGTGAGGATCGACGTGATCGGTGCGCGCACCGATTGCTTCTCGATCTGCTGCGCCACCCGCTCGAGGTAGGCCGTCCGACTTGCTGCGCTGGCGCGGTCTGTTATATCCGCCAGACCGCCACGTCCAGCCAGGACGTGGGCAAGGTAAAGTTGCGCGCCTGATCGCCGCGCGACCGAGAGCGCCAGTGGCAACGCATGCTCACTGAACGCCGAGCCATCGAGCGGCACCAGGATGGATCGGCACATGCGCGCCTCCTCACCGAACCGTGCCGGATTGCTATCTGATAGCGATAGTTAGTGCACGACCACGACCGGGCAGTGGGCGCGTTGCACAACTGTATTGCTCACACTGCCCAGCAGGAGACCGACGAGCGTACTATGTCCACGCGACCCCATGACGATCAGGTCGAATTTCTCCTCTTCTGCGACACGCAGGATAGCCTGTGCCGGCGGTCCTTCGAGCAATTGCACATCGACTTCCGCCTGATCGCCGACTTGAGTGCGCGTGGCTTCAATCAGCGACTGGCCTATCAGCATCCGTGTTTCCAACAGACGCTCGTATTCAGGCGTGCCAAGAAGATCAGAGACATGCGGGAATGCATGGAGCAGGCACAATTTTGCGTTGTAGCGCTTTGCGATATCGACTGCTACGTCGATTGCCCGCGACGACGTTGGCGAACCATCAACAGCGACGAGTATTTTGTGGAACATGTTGACCACCTCTCCTTTGAGTGCGATCACAGGCTGATACGTTCACTCCTAACTATATGTGATCTTAACGGAAAAAGGCAGGAAAGATGCCAGTACAGTGCGTAAAGGTATCACAACGTCGTCTCAGTGCGTTGTGAGGACGCCATCCATAGTGAACATCTTCTTCCAAAGGGATGGATGGAGTATGTTATGCTGAGTACAGAACCAGCCTCGATGAGGAGGACGATTATGCAAACCATTGTCGTACCGCTCGATGGTTCCGAACTGGCAGTCCAGGTGCTGCCCTATGTCCGAGTGCTGGCGCCGTTGTTAGGCGCGAAGGTGCATCTGCTCCGCGTCGTCCAGGACTCACATCTGAGCAGCGGCGAGTCGTGGACGCAGATGCTGATTTCAGTCTATGGCGTTCCAGAGAGTGAGGCGCTGCGGCGCGATCAGTACGACGCATCGATGGAGGCGCTCCGTCAGCAGGCGCGTGCATACCTCCACGAACAGGCGCAGACGCTCGAAGGCGCAGGGATTGAGGTCATCAGCGATGTGCGCTACGGTTCACCGGCGGAAGTCATCGTTGAAGTTGCCGCCGGATATGCTCCTGGCGCGCTGATCGCAATGGCAACCCATGGCTACAGCGGGTTGCGCCGCTGGGCGCTTGGCAGCGTCGCCGACAAGGTCGTTCATGCGACAGAAGCGCCGGTGCTGCTGGTGCGCGGGCAGGCGCAGCGAGTGGTGCGCCCGCCGCGCCGCATTCTCACGCCGCTCGACGGCTCTGGGCTGGCGCGGCAGGCATTGCCGCTTGCAAGCGAGATCGCCCGCGCGGCGCACGCCGAATTGATCCTGCTCCGCGCGGTCGTGCCCATGATCGAGGCGTACGTTGGTGCGCCAATGCTGGGGCGCCCCATCGCTGAGAATAACGAAGCGCTGGGTGCACTGCGCGAATACGCACTGAATGACCTGAACGCGGAAGCGGCATCACTGCGCGCTGAGGTATCGCACATCCTTACCCATGCCATCATCGGGTATCCTGCCGAAGTTATCGTGGACGAGGCGCGTGAGATGGATGTCGATCTGATCGTCATGGCGACGCACGGGTATGGCGGGTTGCGTCGCTGGGCGCTCGGCAGCGTGGCGGATAAAGTGTTGCATGCCACAACGACGCCGCTCATTCTGGTGCGCGTCAGCGCGTAGGCGTCAGATATAGTGCAGTTTTTTCGCCGCTTCGGTCGACTGATCGCGAAATGCCGGATGGGCAATGTTGATCAGTGCGCGCGCGCGTTGCGCCAGGGTGCGGCCATACAGGTCGGCTACGCCGTATTCAGTCACCACGAAGTGAACATCGTAGCGGCTGGTGACCACGCCCGCGCCGACCTCGAGCGTCGGCACGATCCGTGAGATGGCGCCATCGCGCGCGGTCGACGAAATGGCAATGATCGGAATGCCACCGTCCGAGCGTGACGCGCCGCGAATAAAATCGACCTGCCCGCCAACGCCGCTGTACAGGCGCGTGCCGATGCTGTCGGCGCACACCTGACCCGTCAGATCTACCTGTAATGCCGAATTGACGGCGACCATATTTTTGTGTTGCGCAATGACGAACGGGTCGTTGACGTAGTCGGTGGGGTGCATTTCCACCATGGCGTTGTTGTGCACCCAGTCGAAGCAGCGCTGGCTGCCAAGGATGAAGCCGGCAACCACCTTTCCCTGATGGATGGTCTTCAATTCGCCGTCGATCACGCCGGCTTCGACCAGATCGATGACACCGTCCGAGAACAACTCGGTATGGATGCCCAGATGCCGTTTACTGTGCAGATTCGAGAGCACGGCATCCGGAATGGCGCCGATCCCGAGTTGCAACGTGGCGCCGTCAGGGATCAATTCTGCAATATGGCGCCCAATCGCCTGTGCGACGCTGTTCGTTTCCCCCTGTGGCAACTCCAGCAGCGGACGGTCACTTTCGACCAGCGCCGTCAGGCGCGACATGTGAATGAAACTGTCGCCAAGGGTGCGCGGCATGCGCGCATTGACCTCGGCAATGACGATCTTTGCCGTGCGCGCCGCCGGCAGGGTGCATCCTACTTCGACGCCCAGCGAGCAGAACCCGTGGCGGTCCGGCGGTGAAACCTGGATCATGGCGACATCGAGCGGCAGCAAGCCCTTGCGAAACAATTTTGGAATCTCGCCCAGAAATATTGGCGTAAAATCGGCGCGCCCTTCGTTGACCGCGCGCCGGGTGTTGTGACCAATAAAGAGCGCATTGTGACGGAATGACGCTGCCAGTTCCGGCGCGGTCGTCGGGTCCTCCCCTGCCGTCAGCATGTGAATGATCTCCACGTTGCGCAACTCAGGAGCGCGCGCAACGAGCGCATACAGCAGCAGTATCGGTACGCCGCATCCGCCGCCAATATAGACGCGATGATTCGATTCTATCAGTTCCACCGCTTCTTCAGCGGTCATTTCACGCCTTCCTGCCGTGAGCGAGTGTGGCATAGCACGTCTCTCCCTGCTGGTTACGTACACTTCTGTATCGAACGGTCACATCCCATACCCTGCCCTTCCCGCCTTTCCGCATGATAGGCAGGTGAGTTACGCGCCGGCCTGCCGATGCCTCTGGCATGCCGGTGTGACCATCAGATGTTCTGGTGCATCGACGCATACCGCTGCACATGTCATCGGAGCGTGTGGATCACGGATGCATCTGCACCCGCACCAGACTGGATCGCTTGAGCAGCTACAGGTCTCAGGCGAGGGACGCAAAAAGGCGCGCCAAAGGAAGCGCCTGGATCGCCCATCTGACGCCTACGAGCGATCAAGCGCCTGTTCGACGTGCGATGCATATGGTTGACCGTGATACAGACCTATCCCACGAGCAATGGCGCGATCCTGCTCCGCCGCCCGTTCGAGACCCTGCGCGGCGATGCGCAGGACAAAGGGAAGGAGCGCGTTATTCAATGCATGGGCCGCAGTGCGCGCCACGGCGCTTGGAATGTTTGGCACTGCATAGTGCAGAACCCCCGATGTCAGGTACGTCGGGTTACTGTGCGTCGTTGGGCGGCTCGTCTCGATACATCCGCCTTCGTCAATAGCAACATCGATGATGACGCTCCGTGGCTTCATGGTTGCGACCATGGCGGCGCTCACCAGTTTGGGCGCGCGGCCATGCGGAACTTTGACCGCTCCGATGACCACGTCGGCAAAGGGGAGCACGTGCGCCAGGGCGCTCTCGGTTGCCAGTCGGGTCGTGACATGCCCCCGACAGATCTGTTCCACGGCGCGCAACCGATCCATATCCTGGTCGAGCACCGTCGTCTGAACTCCCCAGGAACTGAAGCCATACGCCGCATTACCACCGACTCGCCCTGCTCCCAGGATCACGACTTCTGCCGATGGAACGCCGGGAATAGGCATCAGCAAGGTGCCGCGCCCGCCGCTCGGCGTCTCCAACAGATGCGCGGCCAGTTGCGGCATCAAACGACCACCGATCTCGCTCATGGGCAACAGCACCGGCGCGATGCCGTCGTTGCGCCGGATCGCTTCGTAACTGAGCGTCGATGCGCCTGCCGCCGCCAGTGCATCAATGACACGACGCGGCGTGACCGCAAGGTGCAAAAAACCGGCCACGATCTGACCAGGACGCACCATCGGCAACGCATTCTCCGGCACCCCATCGACAGTCAGCAAGAGATCGCCGCGCGCGTAGATCTCTTCAGGCCCATAGGCGATGCTGGCGCCTACCGCGCTATAGGACGCATCGGTAAACCCGGCGCCGGCGCCGGCGCCGCTTTCGACAAAAACCGTGTGCCCGGCGATCACCAGCGAATGTACGCCGGCTGGCGTCAGGGCGACCCGGTGCTCGTCGGGCGCGTGGGCTCGCGGAATGGCAATATCCATATGTGCTTTCCTCTGCAACCTTTGTTCGCCCGGCTCTCACCGCCGCGCGATGAGCATACCATGTGGTAGTATACTATCAGAGGGAAAGGTGAGTTACATAGCGTAACAATTTGCCAACTGGAGATCGTCATGAGCGCACCGCGAATGGTCAAATGTGTCAAACTTGGTCGTGAATTGCCTGGTTTGCCCCGGCCTCCCTACCCTGGCGAACTGGGGAAGCGCATTTACGAGAATGTATCGCAACAGGCGTGGAATATGTGGATGGATCAGGCGTTGTTGATTATTAACCACTATGGGCTGAGCATGGTCGATCCCCGTGCTGCCGACGTGATGATGCAACAGGCGGAACTCTTCTTCTTTGGCGAGGGAGACGCAAAACCGGAAGGCTGGACGCCAGAAGGCGCCTCAGAGGGATAAGCGCGCGGGATGCGCCCAACCATCACGATTCTGGCGAGCGGGACGCTGGGGGATGTGCGTCCGCTGGCGGCGCTTGGCAGAGGATTGCGCGACGCTGGCTACGATGTGGCAGTTGCGACCCATGCACGGTTCGCGCCTCTGATCCGTTCACAAAGGCTGGCGTGGCGCTGTATCGAAGGCAATCCCAGTGATCTTCTTCTTCATGATGACGCTGCGCTGACCCTCGATAGCGGATTGGTGCGCGGCGCTGTCGCCACACTCCGCTACCTTCGCGTGGCGCAGGCGGTCTATGCCCGTTTGCTCGACACAGCAGCGGCTGCATGCCACGGCAGCGCTGTGTTGATTGTGTCACTGGCAAGTTGCTGGGGGCAGCTCATCGCCCATGTGCTCGGAGTGCTATGCATCTGGGCGCCGTTGCAACCGATCACGCCAACGACCCGCTTTTCATCGCCGCTGCTGCCGGTGACGCTGCGCCTGGGCGCGCGCGCCCGCCGTCTGAGTTATACGGCAGTCGAACTGTCTGCATGGCTGCCATGGCGAACCGTGTTGCAGCGCTGGCGGGCGCGCGCGCCCGGTCCACGCCAGACGCCGCTCGACCCCTTCGCGCTGGCGCGCCAGGAGCGGGCGCCCTTCGTCTACGGCTTCAGCCCGCACGTCGTTCCGCCACCCGACGACTGGCCGCCCCATCATACCGTGACCGGCTACTGGTTCCTCGACGATCCGGCTGAGCGCCTGGCGCCAGAGATCGAAGCGTTCCTTGCAGCCGGCGATCCGCCGATTGCCATCGGTTTTGGCAGCATGGGCGGGCGACGACCGCACGACGACGCGGCGCTGGCGCTGGAAGCGCTGCGCCTGGCGCAGCGCCGCGGCATTCTGTTCGGTTCTGCGGCAGCGGCGCGCCTGGCTGCCGGTTGCCGCAACGTTCTCACCGTGCCGCATGCGCCCCATCGCCTGCTCTTCCCGCGTGTCGCCGCCGCCGTTCATCACGGCGGCGCAGGGACAACCGCCGCCAGCCTGCGCGCCGGCATCCCGACGATCACGGTTCCGGTCGGGATCGACCAGCCCTTCTGGGGCGCGCGCGTCGCCGCGATTGGCGCAGGACCGCCGCCATTGCTGCGCCGCCGCGTAACGCCGGATCGCCTGGCGCATGCCATTGCGACAGCGGCGGACGACCTCATCAGGGTGCGCGCCGCGACGATAGGGCGGTTGATTGGCGCCGAAGACGGCATCACGCGCGCAGTGGAGGTCATCTCGCGGGTGGTGGGGTGAGGGTGACATCTTGCGCATTACTGCGAGCCAGGAGTGATCCGCTCCAGATAGGTGAGCGCTTTTTCAGGCTCGGTTTTTGCGGTGTAGAGGCGGCGGTAGCGTTCGTGGGCAAAGTTTTGGGTAAAGATATACTCGAACTGGGTCAGGAGTGGATCGAAATAACCGCCGATGTTGACGATCACGATCGGCTTATTGTGATAGCCGAGCATGCGGAGCGTCATGATCTCCAGCAATTCTTCGAGCGTGCCGAAGCCGCCTGGCAGCGCAACGAACGCATCGGCGCGATCATCCATGATCTGCTTGCGTTCGCGCAGGGTTCCGGTGACGATCAGTTCGTCCGCTTCCCGGTACCCGATCTCGCGTTCCAGCAGCGTTTGCGGAATGACGCCAATCACCCGACCGCCGGCGCCATGCACCGCTCGCGCAACCGCTCCCATCAACCCGATGCTGCCCCCGCCATACACCAGCGTCCATCCGCGCCGCGCCATCCCTTCGCCGAAAGTATAAGCCGCTTCCAGGTAGAGTGCCGGTACGTGATCGCTTGAGGCGCAGTAGACGCATACGTGCATTGCAATGTCTCCTTCCTGTGATGCAATGAAAACGCATGATACCACGAGAAGGTGCAGAGCGCTGCTGTGCTACAACTCGAGCAACCGCGCCAGTATCGGCGCCAGCAGCGCCGTCAGCGCGCCGTTCAACCCCATCGCCAGCCCGGCAAACGCGCCGGCTTCTGCGTGCATTTGCAACGCGCGCGCCGTGCCGATTCCATGAGATGCAACCCCGATGGCCAGGCCACGCGCCGCCTGATCGTTCATCCGCAGGCGATCAAAGAGATCGCGCGCGATGACGGCGCCGATAATCCCGGTCACAATCACCAGCACCGCCGTCAACGACGGCAATCCGCCGATCTGCTCGGCGATGCCCATTGCAATCGGGGTTGTGACCGATTTGGGCGCGAGGGAGCGCAGGGTGACATCCGATACGCCCATGAGACGACCAATAATGACTACTGACAGAATGGACGTGAGTGAACCGATCAGGAGTGCGCCGGAGAGCGGCAACAGCATGCGCTGCAATCGACCGGCGTAGCGCCAGAGCGGCAATGCCAGCGCGACTGTGGTGGGTCCCAGCAGGAAATGCACGAACTGAGCGCCATTGAAGTACCGCTGATACGGTGTGCCGGTCACGGTCAGAAACGCAACCACCACCACCACCGCGATCAGAACCGGATTCGCCAGGGGGTGCTGCCCGACTCGCTGGTATGCCGCATCTGCCACGTAGTAGACCAGCAGCGTGGCGGTCAGCCAGAGGAGCGGCGTCTGCGCCAGATAGACCCAGATGTCAGTCACGTTTGGTTGCATGCCCGAACGCCTTTCGTCTGCTGCTCAAGCGAAGGAAGAGCATCAATGCCCCGGCGGTGATGATCATAGTGATTATGGTGCTGACGAGCAGAGTAACGATGATCGCCAGCCACTCGGTGCGCATCAGTTGGACGTGGTTCATGATGCCGACGCCCGCCGGGACGAAGAACAGGGGCAAGAAGCGCAACAGTCCCTGCCCGACCTGATCGAGCCAGTCGGGCGCACCGCGCCACAGCAAGACGCCGAAGAGCAGCGCCATGCCCAGCACCGGTCCGGGTGTCGGCAGGTTGAGCGCGCGCGCAGTCACCTCCCCAATTAACTGGCAGGTAAGAAGAACGGTCATTCCTCGCAACATTGAGCATACTCCTGAAATGAGGGAAAGAAACGATAGTCTGTTCCACGCATGGCTTACCTGTTGGACTCTCGCCCGTGCTGGCGCTCATCTGCGAGCAGGTTCCACAGTGCGCCGCCGGGTCACAACCGTTGGCGCAGGCGCTCACCCGCCAGCAGATCGAGAAGGGTTTCTGCCGGAAGGTCTGCCAGTGAACGGAGACGCAACTCGTGAGGCGGGAGAGGGAGCGTGTCGAGGAGCGCCACCGGCACAGCAACGCATGCCCGCTGCGGCTGCGGCGCGCATGCCATTGGGCGAATCTTCGAGCACGACGCACGACTCTGGCGCTGCATCGAGACAGGCGGCGGCGCTCAGAAACAGATCGGGGGCGGGTTTGACGCACAACCCGTCGCTGCGGGTGCGCACACATGCAAAGAAGGGGCGCAGCGCATGCTGTTCAAGCCAGCCCTCGACCCACTCGCGCGACGCGCTCGATGCCACTGCCAGGCGAATGCCACGCGCATGCGCTGCGGTTATCAACCCACGCACGCCGGGTTGAAGCGGTTGCTGCTCGCACAACGCCAGGTAGCGCTCATGGTGTTCACGATGGAGCGCCTCGCGGTCGAGCGGCGCGCCGGTCAGCGCCTCGAGTTCGCCATAGGGGTCATAGCCGCCGGTGGTTCCCAACCCGTGCATCCAGCGCTCAGGACGCAGATCCGCGCCAAAACGACGATACTGTTCGCTCAATACCAGAAAATCCGGCGTCTCGGCGTCGAGAATCAATCCATCGAAATCGAAAATCAAAGCCTGCAGCATGACACCCTTCTTTTCGCATCGCCTTACAATCCCCTAACCTCTAACCCCTAACCACGCCAGCAGTTCTTGACGATCCGGCATCGACGGCTGTGCGCCGGGTTTTGTGACGGACAGCGCGCCGGCTGCCAGGCCCCACCGGATTGCTTCCTCGAAGGGACGCCCCTCGCTTAGCGCAACCGCCAGCCCGCCGTTGAAGGCGTCACCCGCAGCGACCGTATCGACCGGTATGACGGTGAAGGCTTGCCAGAGGCGTGCGCCGGTTGCATCAGCCACGAGAGCGCCGCGCGCCCCAAGTTTGAGAATAACTGTTCGCGCGCCGCGCGCCAGTAATGCACGCGCTGCCGCCGCCGCACTCTGCTCATCGTGTACGGGTATGCCGGTCAGGATTGCCGCCTCGCTCTCGTTCGGGGTCAGCATATCCGCCAGCGCATACAGTTCATCGGGCAGCGGCAACGCCGGCGCCGGATCGAGAAGAACCGTCACGCCGCGTGCACGCGCAGCGCGCGCTGCCGCCACAACCGGCGCAAGCGGCGTTTCGAGTTGCAACAGCAGCACGCGCGCCCCATCGAGCGCCCGTTCGAGCCGTGGAATATCTTCGCTGCTGACCGCGCCATTAGCGCCTGGGACGATCACGATCGTATTTTCCGCCGTGTCGTCAACGGCAATCAGCGCCACTCCCGATGGACCCGGGGTTGTCAGAACGCCATCGTCTTGCACACCGGCGGAACGCAGACTCATGCGCAATTGGTCGCCAAACAGGTCATCGCCGACGCGCCCGATCATACGGGTTGGCGCGCCGAGCCGCGCACACGCAACCGCCTGGTTGGCGCCTTTGCCTCCCGGTGCAGTGAAGAACGTATGACCGGTGAGCGTCTCGCCAGGCGCCGGCAGGCGTGGCGTGCGCACCACCAGGTCCATATTGATGCTGCCAAAGACAACGATGCTCACCGGTGACTGTCACCTTACAGATCCCGCTTCCCGAACGAACGCATCGCCAGCAGCAGCGCGATGGCGGCGTATGCCATGGCATAGATGACCATGGCTTCGCTGGGCACAGAGGAGGTCGAGAATGGACCGGGGAGGCTGTTGGCGAGCGGCGGTTGCATCAGGTAGGCGACACGCCGCCACAACGCTTCGACCGGCAGCAGCAGACTCGTGAGAATGCCGATCCGCACCGCATCGCTCGATTGCAGCAGCGCGCCGATTTGCTCAACCCACGAGCCGATGAACGCCAGCCCGTAGAGCATGAAGACCGCCACGCCATTCGTTAGCGTCGAGAGACGGGTTCCGCCGAGCAGCGAGAGCGAGAGGAGGGTCAAGGCTTCGAGCGCCAGCAATGGCAGCCCAACGGCGACATTGGGGGGCCAGTACCCGACGATCAGCCACATTGCAGCCACAACACCAAAGCTCAACAGCCCCAGGTACGCCGTCAGCATCAGGGCGAAACCGAGCCACTTGCCGAGCAGCACCTGCCAGCGGCGGATCGGGCGCGTCACCAACGCCTGAATGGTATGCGACGAAATTTCGCCGGCAACCGTATCGACCGAGGCGAAAATCGCCAGCATGACCGTCAGAAAGTGAACGACGTACAACCCGGCGATCAGCAGGAAACTGTATGCCTGACTCTGGATCGCCAGCGGCGCGCTCTGTTGTACTTCACGTGCGATCAGCCAGACTCCGATGCCGAACAGCGCCACGAACAGCGCGCCAATGACTATCGCTGCCAGCGCCATGCGCCGCCGCCGCGCTTCGTGAAAGGTCAACCAGGTGATTGTTGCGATTGCATTCATAGGCATGCCGTCTGCTCCTGGTGGTTGGCGTCGGCTGAGCCTGTCGAAGCCAACGCCGGTCGAAGCTGGCGCCGACTGCGGCGCATCAACGCTCAGCGTTCAAGATCGAACGTTCCCCGCCCTCGCGGTAATAGACCTGCGCCGCTTCGGTGCGGTTCGTCACGCCGAGTTTCTGAAAGATATTCTGCAAGTGATATTTTACGGTGCTTTCCTGCACCACCAGGCGTTCGGCGATCTGCGCGTTCGGCATGCCTTCCGCCAGCAATCGCAGCACGTCGCGTTCGCGTTGCGTCAACCGCGCCAGCAGGCTGTGTCCCTGCGCCTGCGTCGCATCAGCCGCCTGCCGCACCACCCGCGGAAAGACGATCTGCCCATGCGCCACATTGCGGATTGTTGCAACCGTCTGACGCGGCGGATCGGTCTTCAGGGCAAACCCGTCCGCCTGCATCTCCCATGCCGACTGCAACGCCCCGCCGTCGCCGAACGCCGTCAGAATGACCACCTTGACCGGCATGCCGCGTCGCCGGATTTCGCGCAGGCACGACAGTCCATCGCGGGTTGGCATCGCCAGGTCCATCACCACGATGTCAGGTTGTTCGCGCTCGATCATCGCCAGCAGCGTCTCACCGTCCGTCGCCGTCGCCACAACAGTCATATCGCTTTCGCGTTCCAACAAACCGCGCAATCCCTCAAGCACCAGTTCGTGATCATCGGCGAGGACAACCCGAATGGGACGATTGAGATCGGTCATACCGCCTCCTTCGCCGGTACTCGCACAACAACGCGCGTTCCGTGTCCTGGACGGCTCAACACCTGAAGTTGCCCGCCGACCAGATGAACACGTTCGCGCATACCGCGCAGCCCGATATGTTCCTGGCGTTCCGTTGCGCCCGGTCCTTCGAGCGGCGGCGGTTCGAACCCTCGTCCTTCATCGATGACGATGAGTTCGATCCATCCTTCCTGCGCCCGTACAAGCACCTCGTGGCGATCCACTCCGGCGTGCCGGTAACTGTTCGATAGCGCCTCCTGCAACACGCGGTAAAGGGCGATTTTCACTGGCAGCTCCACCGGCGGCAGGTTCCCTTCGATATCCAGCAGCACCTGGTTGCCGGTCAGCGCCTCGTGCTGGATGGCGAGACCCTGGAGCACGGAGGGCAGCGGTCGCATCTCGAATTCAGCCAGCCGAAAGCCGCTCAACGTCGCGCGGATTTCCTGAAGCGCACTCTCCATCAATCCACTCATACGTTCGATGAGCGGTGCAATTTCCCGGCGCAATGGCGTGTCGCCATGCTCGTCCAGGCGCGCCTGAACCAGCGCCAGGTGGGATGAAACGGCGAACAACTTCTGTACTGGACCATCATGGATGTCGAGAATGATGCGCTGGAGTTCTTCTTCCGTCACTGCCAGCATCCGCCGTCCGGCTTGTAATTGCGGACCCCACGTGTGCTGATGGCGATCTTCGACCAGCAGCGCCGCCAGTTCCACCAGCGCCTGCGCCATGCTCAGTTCGGAGGGTTCGGGCAGCCGCGTCTCGGGGGCAAACGCCATACACAGGCGCCCGACTTCGATGGCGCCTTCGCTGATGGGAATCTCCAGAGTCTGGACCGCGCCGGTCAGATGGCCGGCATTGTCGCAACGTGCAACCACCTGCGCCGGAAGCCGCGGATCGATACGCAGGAGCAATTCAGCCCGGGCGGTCCCCAGGCGACGACTCAGTTCGCCCAGCAAGCGCTGATAAGCGTCCGCCAGTGCAAGCGTCGTGTCCATGTCACTCTGCTACGCCTTTCAGACCAGGTGTTTCGAGTGAGCGCGCCGCCGAAAAGCGGCGTGCTGCGTGTGGTATGTGTTCATGCACTGTTCCTATCAGTATAGCACGCTCCGTGAAAGATTGAACAACAGGCGACCAAGCCGCTTGACGAAGTATGTGTCAACTGCAAAAAGGCTTAACCACAAAGGACACGAAGCGCACGAAGGTTCATAAAAATGAAGCGCATGTCCTTTGTGTCCCTTTGTGACCTTCGTGGTTAGCTTTTTGCAGTGAAGTCAAGTATGTGTTCCCACTTCTCCTGGGAGCAAGGTCATCTTGCCCTCGAACACCGCAGGAAGCGGGAGGCCTGCGCTGCACACCGGGGCAGGCGGGACGCCTGCGCTCCCGGGTTGCCTGCGCGCCCAGGTTTGCGGAGTGACCCAACGCTGAATACGTACTTGACGAAGTATGCACAAAGGAGTATCATATGAGTTGCATATTTCCGAAACGTGCCTATCGGCAGCGACGCCCCGCACACACGATGTCAGGGCGTTATTTGTATTAATTGTACAAGCCGGGACGGTTCTCGGTTCTTAGTTCTCAGTTCTCAGTTCTCAGTCCTATGTTTGTCTCCTACGACGTTGACATCGCCTACGATGAGATGTTTGCGGCCCCTGGTCAACCGCGCGCGCAGTATCTGCCGTTATACGATCGGTTAGCCAGCCTGTCGGCGGAGGAGTTGCACCGTCGTCAGCGCGCCGCCGATGCAGCATTTCTGAATCAGGGCATTACCTTTGCGGTCTACGGTCATGGCGACGGAACCGAGAAAATCTTTCCCTACGATCTCATTCCACGGATCATCACAGCGGCGGAATGGTCGGTCATCGAGCGTGGTTTGACACAGCGGATTGTAGCGCTCAACATGTTCCTGCGCGATGTGTACCACGAAGGGCGCATCCTTTCCGATGGCGTCGTCCCGCGCGAGTTGGTCTACAGTTGCCGTCATTATCGCCGCGAGATGCGCGGCGTCCACGTGCCGCGCAATGTCTACATCGCCATCGTTGGCACCGATCTCGTGCGTGATGCCGACGGGCGATTTCTGGTGCTGGAAGACAACCTGCGCGTGCCGAGCGGTGTGTCGTACATGCTGGTGAATCGCCAGGTCATGAAACGTACCTTTCCAACGCTGTTCGACCGCTACAACGTTCGCCCGACCGATCACTACGGTCAGGCATTGCTGGAGACGCTGCGCGCGCTCGATCCGTTGCAGCGACCCGATCCGACCATTGTGCTGCTCACGCCCGGCGTCTACAATTCGGCATATTTCGAGCATACCTTTCTGGCGCGCCAGATGGGGGTGCAACTGGTGGAAGGGCGCGACCTGCTCGTCCACGATAATCAGGTCTATATGCGCACGACAGCGGGCCTGCAGCGCGTCGATGTCATCTATCGCCGGATCGATGACGATTTTGTCGATCCGCTTGCATTTCGCCCTGACTCGGCGCTGGGAGTGGCGGGTCTGTTCAACGCCTATCGGGCGGGGAATGTCGGGCTGGGCAACGCTATTGGCACCGGCGTCGCCGATGACAAGGCGATCTATGCGTTTGTGCCGCGCATTATTCGCTATTATCTGGGCGAAGATCCGATTCTGCCGAACGTCGATACGTATCTGGCATACAATGAAACCGATCGTCGGTATATTCTCGACAATCTGGACAAACTGGTTATTAAGGCGGTTGGTGAGTCCGGCGGCTACGGCATGCTGATCGGGCCGCACAGCACCGGTGAGCAGCGCGAGGAGTTTCGCCGGCGCATACTTGCTGATCCGCGCAACTATATCGCACAACCAACGGTCATGCTTTCTCGTGCAGCCTGTTTTGTCGATGGCAGAGTAGAACCGCGCCATGTCGATCTGCGCCCCTACATCCTGTATGGTGAAGGGGTCGTCATCGTCCCCGGCGGTCTGACGCGCGTGGCGCTCCGGCGCGGATCGCTGGTGGTCAACTCGTCACAGGGCGGCGGAAGCAAAGATACGTGGGTGCTCAATGACTAAAACGCCCATGCTCGGCCGCGTCGCCGACAGCCTCTTCTGGATGGCGCGGTATCTGGAGCGCGCCGAACATACAGCGCGCCTGATTGATGTTCACCTGCATAGCGCACTGGACCTGACGCCCGCCGCTGCCAATCGGCGCTGGCGCCGACTCCTCACGGCGTTACACAGCCCTCTGGCTTCTGAACACGTCTCGCCATATGCCATTACGCAGGCGCTTATTTTCGACACAACCAACAGCGACTCGGTCGCTGCATGTATCACCGCAGCGCGCGACAACGCACGCCAGGTGCGTGAACGCATCAGTTCCGAAATGTGGGAGCAGGTCAACCGGCTCTACCTCCACCTGCGCACCACCTCAATGGAAGAGATGTGGACGGGTGAACCGCACCTTTTCTTCCGTTCCGTCAAGGAGGGTGTGCACCTGTTTCAGGGCATTACCGACGCAACTCTGAGCCACGATGAAGGATGGTGGTTCATTCAGATCGGGCGCTATCTCGAACGCGCGATGGTGACGGCTGCGCTGATGGATGTGCATTTCTGCACGCTCGACTCACAGGATGCGACGACGCTCGACTACTTTGAGTGGGTGGCTTTGCTGAAGAGTTGCACCGCATTCGAGGCATACTGTAAAGTGTATACTGCCAGTGTGCATCCCGAAGATGTGGCGGAGTTCCTGCTGCTGAACGCTGAATTCCCGCGCTCCATCCGCTTTGCGGCTGACATGATCCAGGAAGCGGCGCAGGCGATCGGTCAATCCGGCGCGCGGCACGCCATGGCGCGTGTCGAACGTCTTGCCGGTCGTTTGCGCGCAGCGCTCGATTACGGGCAGGTGGATGAGATTATGATGGATATGCACACGTACCTGATGACGATTCGCCGGATGTGCGCGCAGGTGCACGATGCGCTCTACCAGGCGTGCATCAGCTACTCGGCTGATGAGGCGCTGAGGTGAGAGGTGAGAGGCGAGAGGGGCGAGGTGAGAGGGGCGAGGTGAGAGGGGCGAGGTGAGAGGGGCGAGGCGAGAGGGGCGAGGCGAGAGGGGCGAGGCGAGAGGGGCGAGGCGAGAGGGGCGAGGCGAGAGGGGCGAGGCGAGAGGGGCGAGGCGAGAGGGGCGAGGGGAGAGGGGCGAGGAGAG
>NZ_JBYNRX010000084.1:0-52623 GCF_057785375.1 Roseiflexus sp. | reverse complement strand
CACGTGGCCTGGGCCAGCGCCGGGGCGATGCAGACGCTGGCGGATATGCTGGTCGATAACGTCGAGGCCTGGGAAGCGGGACGGGCAATCAACGTCGTCGGCTGATCACTGCAGACGAATCGCCATGTCGAACACCCAGGTACGCCGGATTTCGACGACGTCGTACTGACGCGCCAGGGCCGGCGGGAAGCGGCCGTACGGCGCCTGGCTGTCCACCACCTTGCGGATCGCGTCGTCGATCGCCGGCACGCCGCTCGACACCACGAAGCTCACCTTCTCCACCGAGCCGTCGGCGCGCACCGCCACCGTCACCACCGGTTGCGCGTGCGGCTGCTTCACCGCCTCGCGCACCATGTCGAAGGTCATGTTCATCTCGATCTTGCGGCTCATGGCCTGCGCATACTCCACCAGATCGGCGTTGGCGTCGGCGCGGCCGAACAGCCAGCCACGGCGCAGGCTGCTGGTCGTGGGCCCGGCATCGCGCTGGGCGGCTTCCTGCTTCATCTGCTGGCCGATCGCACGCAGGCGCTCCTCGCGTTTCGCTTCCTGCTCGGCGCGCTCGCGCTGCGCCTGGTCCTGTTTTGCCTGCGCCTGCCGCGCCGCTTCCTGCCGCCCCGCTTCCTGATTCGCGGCGTCCTGGCGCGCGGCGGCTTGGCGGAGGGCGTCCTGGCGCGCGGCCTCCTGCCTGAGGGCGTCCTGGCGCGCGGTCTCTTGCCTGAGTGCGTCCTGACGTGCGGCTTCTTGCCTGGCTGCCTCCTGGCGCGCGGTCTCCTGCTGCGCTTGCGCCGTGCGCGCAGCCTCCAGCTGCGCCTGTTCCTTGCGCGCCGCTTCCTGCTGCGCCGTGGCCTCGGCTGCCTTGGCTGCTAACTGTTCCTGGCGCAGGGCCTCTTGCCGGGCAAGCTCCTGGCGTTCGGCAGCCAGGCGCGCCGCTTCGCGCTGCGCGCCCTGCTGCTGCTCGATCCGGGCCTGCTCGATCCGGGCCTGCTCGGCCGCGCGCGCCTTCGCCTCCTGGTCGGCCAGCTTTTGCGCCGTATCGTCCGCGACGGCAACCGGCGCCGGCGCCACGGTGTCGGCTGAGGCCCGGGTCGCAGGGGCATCGGGCGCCACCGGCAGGTTGACCTTGGGCCGTGCCGGCGCCGCCGTGACCGGCGCGGGCGGCGGCGCGGGCGGCGGCGCCGACGGCGGTGTGGGCGGCGGTGCGGGCGGCGGAACCGGTTCCACCGTGCGCACCGGCGGCGCAATCGTTGGCGTTGCCGTCGGCGGCGCAATCGTTGACGTTGCCATCGGTTGCAGCGTGGGCGACACTTCCCTGGTTAGTGTCGGCGACGCTGGCGCCGTGGGTGACGCCGTGACAGACGGCATTGGCGACACTGTCGGAACCAGTACAGTGGCAGGGGCAGTCACAGACGGATACGGAGGCGCGCCAGGCGGCGTTCTGTTGGCGCCACCCAACAGGGTGCTCAGGATCAGGAATAGACCGAACAGAATTGCCAATACCACGAGCGCAGCAACCACAAGCAGGAGTGCCGGATACCGATGGGGCAACGTCGGCGATACGGCTGCCTGACGCAGGACAGCGGCGCGCGCCAGAACCGACTGATTGATCGCATCGAGGTTCGGCGGCGGCGGCGCGGGCAGTGTGCGCAGCGATGTCGCAGCGCGCAACATCAGATCGAGTTCGCCACGCTCGGCTGGATAGTCGCGCAGGCAGGCATCGACCGATTCACCGCGCTCGATCCGATCCAGACAAGCATCCAGCGCTCTCAGGAGTTTCTCGTCATCATCGTCCATCACCGACCTCCGCCGCGCCCAACAGGCGTCCCAGGGCGCGTAACGCCCGAAGTTGAAGTTGTTTGACCGAACCTTCAGAACGCTGCAATTGCTGCGCCACTTCAGCAATCGACAGCCCGGCGACAAACCGCAACAGCACAACCTGTTGTTGTTCATCGGTCAGCATTTTCAACGACCGTCGAAGCGCTCCATGCAGCTCTTCGCGCTCGAAGGCTTCCGCCGGATTACCGGACACCGCCTCCGAATGAACAAGCGTCAGATCAACCGGAGCGGAACGGTCGCGCGTCACGACGTTGATCGCCAGGTTGTGAGCAATACGATAAAGCCAGGCGCGGAACGGCGCGCCGGTGATCTTGTAGTCGCCGATGCGCTCCAGCATACGCACATATGTTTCGGCGACAATATCTTCTGCCAGATGGGGACCGGCGACGATGGCTGTGACGTAGCGGTGCAACACTGTGCCATAGCGTTCCACGATCCAACTGACAGCCTGTGCGTCGAAGCGCCTTAACCGGGCGACTAACTCAGCATCGTCCATACACTGCCATGCACTGTTTTGTTTCCATCTGCATCCATAACACACTCATAAGGCAAACGTTACGCCCATCGCCAAAAATGGCGATTAATGATACGCTATAATGCATACTCGACCTGCACGCTGTGCGCCTCGTATAAAGCGATTACCCAAAACCCGGCAATCTAAGGATATGGAGCGGCTGACGTTGGCTTCGACCGGCTCAGCCAACGTCAGGTGCAAGACGGCGACACGAGCAATTTCGGGCAACATCTGGTTGATCGCTCTATTATGCGGCTTCTGGTATAATGACGTATGCGCACAAGGCATCACAATATGATTGGCGCAATGCCGCATACACCCGATGCTAAACAGCGGGGTTGCGCTCTGGAGACGCAAGGAAGAGGTACAAAGCGAAGATGTTGATCGGCATCGGCATGCCACCGCTCGATATGGCCGAATGCACCATCACGCTGATGCGTCTGGATGATGAACTGCTTCCGTTGCGGGACGCTTCAGTATACGCACCCGCCCTGCGCTGGGGTATGTGAGGCGGATGTGCTGATGCCATCAGCCAGCCGCTCTGACGCTCAATATAAGGAGATGCTTACCTGGAGGCTTCCCGGATGCAGATCACCGTCGACCATGTCATCCGCTTTCTCGAGCGCGCTGCCGCGCTTATCCGCGAACACGCGACTGAACTGACAGAACTCGATACCGTGATCGGCGATGCAGACCACGGGACGAATCTGAATCGCGGTTTCTCCGCCGTCGTTGTCAAACTCGACGCGCTGCAGGACGGCGATATCGGCACGATACTGGACGTAACCGGAAAAACGCTCCTGGCGACAGTCGGCGGTGCGGCTGGTCCGCTCTATGGCACGGCATTCCGGCGTGCTGGCGCATTGCTGGCAGGGCGCCACACCATTGAGGGCGCCGACGTTGCCGCCGCACTCGAGGTGGCGCTCGAAGGGATCGTTGAGCGCGGGCGCGTGCAGCGCGGCGAAAAAACGATGCTCGACGCGATTGCGCCAGGGGTCAAGACGTTTCGCAACGCGATCGCGCAGGGCCAATCCCTCGAAGAAGCGGCACGCTGTGCGCTCGCCGCTGTCGAGGAAGGGATGCGTGCAACGATTCCCATCCAGGCGACCAAAGGGCGCGCCGCATTTCTCGGACCGCGCAGCATCGGGCATCAGGACCCCGGTGCAACGTCAGCGTACTATATTGCCTGTGCCATGGTCGGTCTTGACGCCGACCCGACATCCGATCAGAACGCCGTATAGACAACACGATCCTGGAAAGAACCAGATATGCGCACTCTCATGACCGATGTTCTGGTAATCGGCGGCGGCGCAACCGGTACAGGCGCGCTGCGCGATCTTGCGCTGCGTGGCATCCGATGCGCGCTTGTCGAAAAGGGCGATCTGACGCACGGTACGACTGGTCGCTACCACGGGTTGCTGCACTCTGGCGGTCGCTACGTGGTGAAGGATCCGCAGTCGGCGGAGGAATGTGCGCGCGAAAATGAAATCCTGCGCAAGATTATGCCGCACTGCATCGAGGAAACTGGCGGATTGTTCGTAGTGACCCCGGCGGATGACGAGTCGTATGCCGAGCGGTTCGTCGCGGCATGCCATCGCACTGGCGTGTGGGTCGAGGAAATCCCGGTGCGTGAGGCGCTACGTCGCGAACCGTTGCTCAACCCGCGCATCAGGCGCGCGTTTGCCGTGCGCGATGGCGCAGCCGACTCGTTCCTCGCCACGCATGCCAATGCCGATGATGCACGACGCTACGGCGCTCAGGTGCTGACCTACCATCGCGTGATCGGGTTGGAACGTGTGGGCGACCGGATTGTCGGCGCGGTGTGCGAGGACCTGCGGAGCAGCGAAACGGTGCGGATTCATGCCAGTTTCATCATCAACGCAACCGGTGCGTGGGGCGGAAAGATCGTCGCAATGGCGGGGTTGCACATCAGTATTGTGCCTGGCAAGGGAACGATGATCGCCATGAACCACCGGATCGTCAATACGGTCGTCAATCGCTGCAAGATGCCTGCCGACGGCGATATCATCGTGCCCATCCATACCGTCGCAGTGCTCGGCACCACCGACATCGCTGTGCCTGATCCCGATGTGTACGATATTACCCCTGAAGAGGTTCGGCTGATCCTCGAAGAGGGCGAGTGTCTGGTTCCGGGGGTCAGTCGCATGCGCGCACTGCGGGCCTGGGCTGGCGTGCGACCGTTGTACAAGGAACAGGACGCGGGACACGACCGCGATATTCCCCGCACCTACAAACTGCTCGACCACGAAACGCGCGATGGCGTCGCCGGAATGGTCAGCATCGTCGGCGGGAAGTGGACGACGTACCGGCTGATGGCGGAGCATACGGTCGATCTGGTCGCGCAACGACTCGGCGTGACCACGCCATGCCGGACAGCGGATCTGAAGATCGAACCGTCGCACGAGGGCGCCGCCCCTGCGCCGTATTCTCCGGCGCGCTCACAGTTTGCCATTCTGGCGTCGCCCTTCTATCTGCTGGGACACCGGCTAGCGGAGGTCGAGGCGGACGATAGCTATGGCAATCTGATCTGCGAATGCGAACTGGTGACGCGGGCGCACCTCGAAGCGGCGATTCGCAGCGACGGAACCGCCAATCTCGATGATCTGCGCCGCGATACACGCCTGGGCATGGGTCCGTGTCAGGGAGGATTCTGCACCTATCGCGCTGCCGCGATCTGGCACGAACTCCGCGATGGAGCGAAGCTAGCGAATGGCGCTACCGGCGCATCGCCGGCAACAGCGCTGCTCAGGCACTTCCTGCAGGAGCGCTGGAAGGGGGTCACGCCAACGTTGTGGGGCGATCAACTTCGCCAGGAACGTCTCGACGAGCTGAACTACCTCGAAACGCTCGCTGTCGATCGCCTGCCGGAAACCGGCGATGACGCCATTGGGCGGAAACGTGATATTGTGGTCGAGGAAGTTGTGTGACCAGAGCAGAAGAGCCTGTCCGGAACAGATCGTCGGGGAGGGAAAGGCGGCGCCTTCGCTTGCACGGCGCGTAGCGATTTTCGGACAGGCGCCAGGCGCGTTGAGTCCGGTTATCGAGAGCCTGCTCGAAAACGTGGTGGTCAGATGTTATTCCAAGCGCAGTGAAGCCATCTCTCTGCTGGCGCACCGCGCAACGACGGCGGGGTATGGCTCTTCGAGACCATCCGGAAAAGCTCGTTGGATAGGCGAAGGCAATGCCTTCGCCTACCCGGTTGCACTTCAGTCAGCGATTATTCAGATAGACTCTTATGAGTTCACTGCGAAAAGGCTTAACCACCAAGGACACGAAGCGCACGAAGGTGAATACAAGTAAAGCGCATGTCCTTTGTGTCCCTTTGCGACCTTCGTGGTTGCTTTTTGCAGTGAAGTCCTCTTAATACTAATGCGTAGTCATTTGGACAACACTGCCGGGGCGTGCTGTGGGATGCCGGGGTGCTGCGGGCGAACGCCCGCGCTGAGGACGCAGTTCGACTTTGCTCACTGCAGGCGGTTCGACTGCGCTCACCGCAAGTGAAAGCCCCGCTGGGGCTGCTGATGCCAGGGCGCAGTCATGCGTCCACGACACGAACTGCTGGTGCGAGTTGACTGTTGCGCCTTGCGAACCGGGCGCTCGAATGTCTGACTGACCGCAAGTTAGTATGAGAGAGCGAACAACCAAAACCTGGACGATCAAGGACGTGAATCGGCTGACGTTGGCTTCGACTGACTCAGCCAACGTCAGCCGCAAGATGGTCAACACGGGCAATGATGGTGCAACATCTGGTTGATCGCTATCAGAGAGGTGCCGAGGACAATTGCGATGCGAACGACGATCGTCATTGGAGCGGGATTGAGTGGGTTGATGGGGGCGCTGGCGCTGGCGGAAGCGGGGTTGCGCCCGCTGTTGCTGGCGAAAGGGCAGGGAGCGACCCACTGGACCGCCGGCACGATTGATGTCTGGGGCGTTGATGAACATTCTCCACGCGAAGCGCTTCGCGCGATCCCCGAAGCCCACCCGCATCACCCGTATGCGCTGATTGGCGTGCACGCCGTGGAGGAAGCCATCGCACGTTTCCGCGCACTGACCGAGATGGCGCGGTATCCGTATGTTGGCGGGCTGGAATGCAACGTTCTTTTGCCGACGGCGGCGGGGGCCCTGCGACCTGCCACACTCCTGCCGGTCACGATGGCTGCCGGAGATGTGCGGCTCGGCGGGGAAGTGTTGGTCGCCGGGTTTCGTGAACTGCGCGATTTTTACCCGCCGTTCATCGCCGCCAACCTGGCTGCGCAGGGGATTGCAGCGCGCGGCGTGTACCTGACCATACCGCCAGCATTCCACCGGCGCGAATACACGACTGTGACCTTTGCGCGCATGTTCGATGACCCGGCGTTCCGCAGCGAGATTGGCAGGCAGTTGCGCGCACAGCGCGGCAGCGCAACACGGATCGGGCTGCCAGCCATACTCGGGTTGCGCGATCCGCTGGGCACGGTCGTCCACCTGCAGAACGAGAGCGGCGCGCAGGTATTCGAGATCCCGACATTGCCGCCGTCCGTTCCGGGCATGCGACTGTTTGCCCTCTTCCAGAACGCTATCGAACAGGCTGGCGGAAGGTTGCAGATCGGATCGGAAGTGCTCTACGGCGATGGGCGGGATCGACGGCTTACAACCCTCTGGAGCGAGGCGGCGGCGCGCAGGCAGGAACACCGCGTCGAGCGCGCGCTGCTGGCGACCGGCGGGATTGCCGGCGGCGGCATCCGGACCGACCACGCGGGCGTGGTGCGCGAAACTGCCCTCGATCTGCCGGTGTGTGCGCCAGCAAACCGCGCCGGCTGGTTCGCGCCACGTTTCCTGGACCCGCAGGGGCATGCCATTTACACAGCTGGCGTCGCAACCGACGCGCATCTTCGACCGCTCGGCGCAGACGGCGAGGTGGTTTATGAAAATGTCGCCGTCGCCGGCGCAACACTGGCTGGAACCGATACCGTCCGTGAACGCAGCCGGAGCGGCGTCTCCCTCGCCACCGGATGGGCGGCCGGACGCATACTGGCAGGATTGATATCATGACCATCATTCCAGAGGATCATATCGAGCAGTCGCTCGAGCAGTCGCTCGACCATTGCATCAAGTGCAACATCTGCACGGCGGCTTGTCCGGTCAGTGCGGTGACCGATCTCTTTCCCGGACCCAAGTACGTCGGTCCGCAGGCGCAGCGTTTTCGCCACGAGCGCCAGCCATCGCCCGATGAGTCGGTGGATTACTGTTCAGGATGCCGCGTGTGCAACGAAGTCTGCCCAACCGGCGTCAGGATCGCCGAGTTGAATGCGCGCGCGCGGGCGCGTATGGCGGCGGAGCGCGGCATCCCGCTCCGCAACCGCCTGATCAGCCGCTCTGGCCTGGTGGGTCGTCTGGGCGCGGGACCGCATGCGCCGCTGGCAAATGCGCTGCTCGGCTTCAAACCGCTGCGGACGGTCATCGAGCGCACGCTGGGTATTGCGCGCGAAGCGCCTTTGCCTTCGTTCAGCCGATATACGTTTCGGTCGTGGTTCCGGCGCCGGCGTGCTGCTCGAGCGATCAATGGAAAACCCAAACGCCAGGTGGTCTACTTTCACGGATGCTCGGCAAACTACTACGAGCCGTGGATCGGGAAGACGGTCGTGGCCGTGCTCGAACACAATGGCTTCGAGGTGCTGCTCCCGCGCCAGCGCTGCTGTGGCCTGCCGCTGCTCTCGAACGGCGACTTTACCGCTGCACGTCGCGCGCACGAGGACAATGTCGCGTCCCTGGCGCCGTATGCGCTGCGCAACATCCCGATTGTCGGCGCCAGCACCAGTTGCACGCTGACGCTCAAAGAAGAAGCGCCGGAACTGCTCGGCATGCAGAGCGACACGGTGCGCGCAGTCGCACACCAGACGTATGACATCTTCGAGTTTTTGCGCATGCTGCACGCGCGCGGCGAGTTGCGCACCGACTTTCGTCCAATCGAGCGCACTCTGCCCTATCATCCGCCATGCCAGTTGCGCGCACACCGGATTGGCCGTCCTGCACTCGACGTCCTGGAACTCGTTCCCGGACTGCGGTTGATCGAAACGCACGCCAGTTGCTGCGGCATCGCCGGAACGTATGGACTGAAGGTCGAGAAATATCAGATCAGCATGGATGTCGGCGCGCCGCTCTTCGAGACGATACGCCGTTCCGGCGCAGACGTGGCGCTCTGCGATTCCGAGACATGCCGGTGGCAGATCAGTCATGGCGCAAGGGTCACTGCGCGCCATCCGATCGAGATGCTTGCCGAAGCGTATGGACTTGTGACGTGATATGGTTGGCATTTTAATTGTTGCGCATAGTGAGCAGCTTGCCAGTGGCGTCAAGGAATTCGCCGATCAGGCGACGCACGGTCAGGTTCCGATTGTCGCAGTCGGCGGAGCGATTGATGGCTCGCTCGGGATCAGCGCGGAGGCTATTCGCGACGGACTGCACCGCATCGCCGGCGATGACGGTGTACTGGTGCTCGTCGATTTCACCAGTGCTGCGTTGAGTGTTGAAGCGGTGCTCGAAGATGAACCCGCCATGCGCGTTGTCATCAGCAATGCGCCGCTTGTGGAAGGCGCCTATCTCGCAGCGGTCGAAGCGTCGGTCGGCGCAACGCTGGAGGAAACCGCCGCTGCCGCGTTGCGTGCGCGCGATCTGATAAAAGTTCATCCCGCACATCGCCAGCGCCTCCGGTACGCGGGTCAACGTTTGCCAGAGACAGGTGAATAGCATACATGTGCTACGATCATGGAAGAGCGAGTGGTTAGAATCCGGCATCCTCTTGGGCTGCATGCGCGTCCGGCAGCCGATTTCTATCGCAAGACGCGCGAATTTCGCAGTCGTATCACTGTACGGAACATCACCCGGCGATCCTCGGTCGAATTGCCGGTCAGCCTGTTGAACCTGCTGCAACTTGGCGCATCGCAGGGGCATCAGGTGTTGATCCGCGCCGAGGGCGAAGACGAACGTGAGGCCGTAGCGGCGCTGGCCGCATTGCTCGACCAAGTCGCAGCCGAGGAATAAAAATGGCTATCTACCTTCGTGGCGCTGGCAGTTCACCAGGAGTGGCGCTCGGACGCGCAGTCCACTATCGGCCCAACAACCACGCCTGGCATACCGTCGATGCCGACATTGACGCCGCAATGGCGCGGTTCAAGGCAGCCCAGACGATGGCAGCCGGTCAGTTGCGCAAACTGGCCGAATTATTGCGTGAAGAAGGCCGCAGCGAAGAAGCGCGCATCTTCGACACTCATGCGCTCCTGGTCGAAGATGAAACCCTGACGCAGGACGTGGAACGGCGCATGCGCGAGGGGCGCATCAGCCTGGAACAGGCGCTCATCACAGCCATCGGCTCATTGCGTGACACCATCGCAGCGATTGACGACCCCTATCTCCGTGAACGTTCGAGTGACATCGACAGCGTGCGGCGCGCGATTCTGACGGCGCTGCACGGCGAAACCCGCCGCATCCACGATCTGCCGATCGGCGCCATTCTGGTGACGAATGACCTCACGCCTGCGGAAGCCGTCAGCCTGCGCGATGGACGGATCGCCGGATTTGCGACTGCCGAGGGGGGACCGACCAGCCACACAACGATCCTGGCGCGCGCCTTTGGCATCCCGGCGGTCGTCGGGTTGGGCGCGGCAACGCTGGCGGTTCCCGATGGCGCGCCGCTGGTGCTCGACGGATACACGGGCCTGCTGATCGTCGATCCCGACGCTTTCGAATGGTCGTCGTACGAACGCCGCGTATCAGGATCGATCGTCGCGCGGATCCGGCGCCAACCGCTACGGGATCAACCGGGTCGGATGGCGAGCGGCGAGCCGGTGACCATCTGGGCAAACATCAGCCATCCGCTCGAGGCGCGCGCCGCCCTCGAACAGGGGGCGGAAGGCATCGGGCTGTTCCGCACCGAGTTCCTCTTCCTGGGGCGCAGCGCTCCACCCGACGAGAACGAACAGTACGAAGCGTACCGCACGGTGGTCGAGACGATGGAAGGACGCCCGGTCATTATCCGCACCCTGGACATCGGCGGCGATAAGCGCGTGGATTACCTGGATCTGCCGCACGAACTCAATCCCTCGCTCGGCATCCGCGGGCTGCGCCTCTCGATGCGTCGCCCCGATCTGTTCCAGACCCAGATCCGCGCCATGCTCCGCGCTGCGGTGCACGGCGACCTGCGCATCCTGCTGCCAATGGTCACCACGCCGGACGAAGTGACATGGGCGCGTGAACAGATCCGCAGCGCCGCCGAGTCGCTGGCGCGGGAGAACATTCCCCACCGGGCGGACGTACCCGTCGGCGTCATGATCGAAACGCCCGCTGCAGCAATTACCGCCGATCTGCTGGCGCGGGAGGCGGCATTCTTCAGCATCGGCACGAACGACCTGGCGCAATACGCGCTTGCCGCCGACCGCACCAGCGCTGATGTGTCCGCGCGGTATGCGCAGAACTCTGCCGCAGTCCTGCGCCTGATTGCGCAGACCGTTGGCGCCGCCGCCCGCGCTCGTTTGCAGGTGTGCGTCTGCGGCGAGATCGCCAGTCTGCCGGATGTAGCGCCCCTCCTGATTGGATTGGGAGTGGTGCAGTTGAGCATGAACCCGGCGAGTATTTCCACCATCAAAGAGCGCCTGAGCGAGACAGTCATGACCCAAGCGCAGGCAGCGGCACGCTCGGTGTTGAATATTTACATATGAGCAACCTTCCTGAATGGATCGGCAATTATCGCCTGGAACGCCAGATTGGCAGAGGCGGTATGAGCCATGTGTGGCTGGCGCGCCATCGGACGTTGCGCACCCGTCAGGTGGCGATCAAGGTGCTCCTTTCGCAGGAAGCCGAATGGATCGAACGCTTCACCCGCGAAGCGGAGATTACCAGCCAGCTCCACCACGAGCACATCGTACCGATCTATGATCACGGATACCAGGCGCCGTTCTACTACACGGTTATGGAGTACGTCGAGGGCGGAGCGTTGTGCGATCGGCTCAGCGCGCATGGACGGTTGCCGCTCGACCAGGCGATGTACATCTTTCGTTGTGCGGCTGCTGCACTTGACTACGCCCATGCGCACGGTGTCATCCACCGCGATATTTCGACCGGGAATATCCTGGTTGACCAGGACGGCAAACGCGTGTTCCTGGCCGACTTCGGAATTGCCCGCGAGTCGGGGAAGAAATCGCTCACGACGGTCCACAAGGTCATGGGAACACACGGGTTCTTTTCACCGGAACACATCGCCTCGGCAACCACCGTGACTCATCTTTCCGACCTGTACAGCCTGGGGGTGGTGCTCTTCGTCATGCTCACAGGCGCATTGCCCTGGCCCCACATACCGGGACCTGGCGCAGATGGCGGACCGTTCGTGCCGCTGATGAGGCTGCGCGACCGCGGTGTGACAGGTATGCCGGCTGAATTCGATACTATTATCCACACCATGCTGGCGCCCGACCCGGCTAAACGGTATCCCAGCGCTCAGGCGGCGGTCGATGCCCTCGAACAGGCGCTACGCCGCCATGCCAGCACCACGCAGATTATTACCGGCGCGCCGGTTGGCGCGCCTCCGATTCCGGCAGCGCCGCCAGAAGAACCGCATCCGGTCGAACAGGCGCTGGCGCCCGATCTGATCAAAGCGCCGATGCAGGAAGCGCTGAAGCGCGCCCATGAACTCGACGACCCACGCGAAATTGCTCGATTACTGAACGCATGGAGCGATGCGCGACCGTGGCTGCGCCGTCCTGCGCTGGGGCGTATGGCGGCTATCAGGCAGATCCGGCACGACAACGTCTACTGGTATACCCTGCGCGTGTTGTACGAAACGCGCGAACCGGCGCAGACCGTAGAAGAGCCGGATCGCCAGAAGGCGAAGATCAAACTCGAGCGTGAACCCGGTCTATGGGAAGTGTCGCTGCCCGCGCCACAAGAGTTCGAGAGCGACGCAGGCGGCGCCGTGCGTATTCCCGGTTCGACGCGCGTGATCTCGTGTGATGATTGCAACGGGACGGGGCGCACGGTCTGCCCGCGCTGCAATGGCAATGGACGCATTCCGGCGCCAGCCGACCCTGTGCCGCGAAGCAATTCGCTGCCCGGTTCGCCTATCACTGCTGATTCGACCGCGCCAGCCCAGGTTGCCGCAGAACCGCGCATCATCCCGTGCCCCGATTGTGAAGGAAGAGGCGGATTGCAATGCAAACGCTGCGGTGGAGAGTCTCGCCTGATCACCCATAAGACCTTCCGCTGGCATCGCCGGGCGGAAAAGATGACCAGACACGATGATCTGCCGCATATCGATGAACGCTGGTTGCAGGAGCATTGCAAAAAGCACACAATCTACCGCGAGCGGGAGAGCAGTGGGTTTCGCCCTGAATGGCGCCTGGTGCCGGGTATTCAGGCGATGATCGAAGAAGCGGAAGAGCGCCTGAACCCCAATACGCGCATTGTGCTGAGCGAGGTGACGGTACGCTTTATCCCTGTCACCGAGATCGTGTTCGATCTTGGTGAATGGAAAACAGCAAAAACCGCCGGACATCAAGGTCAGTCGCTTGAACCGGTGCTCTATCGCTGGTATATCTATGGCTTCGAGAATATATTGCCCGATGATCGGCGTTTCCTGAACCGGGATCGGATTGTTGCGGCGACGGCGACCGGTGTCAGTTTTGTACTGATTGTTGCGCTGATCATCTTGCTGGCGTTCTGATGGGCGCCAGAAGACCCGATCGGTTTCATCCTCAATGACACCCCTCATTCAACATCCACTGCTTGAGACGCTGGCGCCGCTCTTCGATGCGCTTGCGCGCGCTGGCGGACGCCCGCTGCTCGTCGGTGGAGCGGTGCGCGATCTGCTGCTGCGTTTGCCGCCAACCGACATCGATGTGGAAGTCTACAGCATCGACGGGCAGACCCTTGCCGCCGCGCTTGCGCCGTTTGGCCGGGTCGATGCCGTTGGGCGCTCCTTCGGCGTGCTGAAATTGCGGCTCGACGGGTACGACGTGGACGTGACACTGCCGGTGCGCCGGCATCCGGCAGCCGATGACGAGCCTGGCACACTGCCCGAGTACGACCCGTCGTTGACGCCACGCGAGGCGCTGGCGCGCCGTGATTTTACGATCAACGCACTGGCGCTGACGCCATCTGGCGACCTGATCGACTACTTCGGCGGTCGTGCAGACCTGGAAGCACGGCTGTTGCGCCACACGTCCGAGGCGTTTGGCGATGATCCGCTGCGCGTGTTGCGCGCGATGCAGTTTGTTGCGCGCTTCGACATGCGCCTGGCGCCAGAGACGGCAGCCCTCTGTCGCACCCTGCTCCCCGCATCCGCCAGACTTCCGCTCGACCGCATCTGGCGCGAATGGCACAAATGGGCAACCCTTGGCGCCTCTCCTTCCGCCGGACTGCGCGCCCTCGACGAGTCGGGATGGCTGGCGCTCTACCCTGAACTTGCCGCATTGCAGGGCTGCCCGCAACACCCGCACTTTCATCCCGAAGGGGACGTGTGGGTTCATACGTTGTCTGTGTGCGACGCGGCAGCGCAGATCGCCGAACGTGATGCGCTGGATGCGCGTGATCGCGCGGTGCTGCTGTTTGCGGCGCTGTGCCACGATCTCGGCAAGCCGCCCACCACCGTGATCGAAGAGGATGGCATTCCACGCAGTCCCGGTCATGCAGCGGCAGGTGTGCCGTTGACGCAGGCGTTTCTGGCGCGCATTGGGGCGCCGCACTGGATCGAGCGTCTGGTGACGCCGCTGGTACGCGAGCACCTGGTGCACGTCCATACCCCGGCAACGTCGCGCGTCGTGCGTCGCCTGGCGAATCGTCTTGCGCCGGCAACCCTGGTGCAGTGGGAACGACTGGTCGAAGCCGACGCATGCGGGCGACCGCCGCTGCCGCCGGAGCGACCGGCGGCTGCATTTCTGGCAATTGCCGAGGCTGAGGGGGCTGCCAGAAATCGTCCGGCGCCGCTGGTTCGCGGGCGCGACCTGATCGCGGCGGGGGTTGCGCCCGGTCCGCGTCTGGGGAAGATGCTACG
Source organism: Roseiflexus sp. (assembly GCF_057785375.1). Taxonomy (NCBI): domain Bacteria; kingdom Bacillati; phylum Chloroflexota; class Chloroflexia; order Chloroflexales; family Roseiflexaceae; genus Roseiflexus; species Roseiflexus sp. Next base: position 38,236 of record NZ_JBYNRX010000084.1, on the reverse strand, counting down.
GCGCGCCTATGAAGCACAACTCGACGGCGTCTTCAGCACGGCGGAGGAAGGGATAGCGTGGGTGTTACAAACGCACGAGGATTGACGCGATATTAACGTTTCTCTGACGCTGTTCTAACACAAAAGGGCTAATATACATAACCGAAAACACCCGATGTCATAAGGAGGTGAGGACCAATGACAACTGCGTTGACCCGCTTCGAGCCATTTGCTGAGGCGCTGCGGCTGTCGGATGCAGTCGAGCAACTGCTGAACGAGAGCTGGGTGATGCCACGAAGCCTCTTCGGCGGGTGGGTTGGAACGTTGCGCATTCCATTGGACCTCTACGAAACCGATGAGGCATACATGGTGACCGCGCTGATGCCGGGCGTTCCGAGCGACAAGGTAGACATCCAGATCGAGCAGAACACGCTCACCATCCGTGGCGAGACGACTGTCGAGCAGCCCAAGGATGCGCACTACCTCATTCAGGAGCGGACCAGCGGCAAGATCGAGCGCTGCATCCGCCTGCCGGCAAGCGTGGATGCCGACAAGATCTCAGCATCGCTCAAGGATGGGGTGCTGACGATCCGGCTGCCGAAGGTCGAGCAGGCCCGACCGCACCGTATCACTATTCAGACGGCATGACCTCAGGCTGCTGAAGCGCGCTCACCCGCAGTCCCATCGTGCGAACAGGTCCATAACCTGCGAGCCGGGACAGGCTCTTGAGGTCTTTGGGTGAGCAAGCGCGTCGCCGCCGGGCAGTTTGAGTCGTTTCTGCCCGGCTTTGTTATATCCGGAAGCAATATGCACAGGGTTTGGCGATATGAGGACAACCATGACAGGGTTCACCAACACACTGAAAACAACGGCGCTGCTGGCGGCGCTGACGGTGCTGCTGGTTCTGGCGGGCCGGTGGTTCGGCGGCGCGCAGGGCATGGGTATTGCGTTCGCGCTTGCCGTCCTGCTGAACGGCGGCGCATACTGGTTCTCGGACAAACTGGCGTTGAGCATGGCTGGCGCACGTGAGGTTAGCCGATACGAAGCGCCACATCTCTACCAGATGGTGGCACGCCTGGCACAGCGCGCCGGTCTGCCGATGCCGCGCGTCTATCTGATCGACTCGGCGGCGCCGAATGCATTTGCAACCGGACGCGATCCGCAGCACGGCGCAGTGGCAGTGACAACCGGGCTGCTGCACGTGCTGAATGACGACGAGGTAGCCGCAGTTATCGCCCATGAGCTGGGGCATATCAAGAACCGCGATACGCTCATCAGCACCATCGCGGCGACGTTCGCCGGCGCGATTGCGATCCTGGCGGACATGGCGCAATGGGCATTGCTGCTTGGCGGCTTCGGACACTCCGATGACGATGCGGAGGACAACGGTCTGGCAGGGGTGTTGAGCGGGTTGCTGCTGATCCTGGTCGCGCCAATTGCTGCGACTCTCATCCAACTCGCAATTTCACGCACGCGAGAATTCGAGGCGGATGCCGCAGGCGCGACGATCAGCGGATCGCCGCTGGCGCTGGCGTCGGCGCTGCGCAAGATCGAGGCGTGGAAGCAGCGTCTGCCGCTTGCGGTCAACCCGGCAATGGCGAACCTGTATATCATTAATCCACTCGACGGCAGCGCCATTGTAAAACTCTTCAGCACACATCCGCCCACAGAGGAGCGCATTGCACGTCTGGAGCACATGGCATTCCGGCAGCGCGCATTGGTGTGGTGAAGGGGCAGTGAGCGTCCGCCCGGCGCTTGTTCCGCTCTCCCCTAACCCCCCTCCCCCACAAGGGGGAGGGGAGAATGTCTTCCCGGCGTCTGCCCGGCGCTTGTTCCGCTCTCCCCTACCCCCCCTCCCCCACAAGGGGGAGGGAAGAATGTCTTCCCAGCGTCCGCCCGGCGCTTGTTCCGCTCTCCCCTACCCCCCCTCCCCTAACCCCTCCCCCACAAGGGGGGAGGGGAAGAGAGGGAGCCTCACGAGGGGGGAGGGGAAGAGAGGGGGCCTCACGAGGGGGGAGGGGAGCGTGACTCTCACCGTTCCGCTTCGCTTGCGCCGATGACCAGCGCCCCGGCACGCAACGCGGCGGCGTACCGTCCTGGCGCCAGTCGGTCGAGCGGCGTGCCGTCGGGAACGATGCACCCCGGCAGCCCGACGCCAGTTTCGACGCGGAGACCGCTTTCGCCTTTGGACTCGACGATCCAGATTTCTGAACCGACACGCTGAATGACGATCCGTTGCGGACTGCCAAGGTCGAACCAGATCTGTTTGCCGAAGAGGAGGCGAATACGTCGCATGCCGGTGCGTGGGTCAGCTTCATGACGGATGCGGATGTACATTCCAGCAGTGCGTTCTGTGCGTCGCCCGGTTATATCGGAGGTGTGGCGAGTCTCGGCGCGTTCTGCCATGCGCTCCTGTTGTTCCGCCAGAGCGCGCAGTTCCGCCGCGATCTGACGGCGGCGTTCGGATGTGGGGCGCGCGCCGAGCGCCTCGACGACTGCGCGCCGCAGAATGTCGTAACTGTCGCTGTTCATCGTCGCGCGTCCAGTGGAATGCCACGGTGCAATCCGAGTAAGCGGGCATAGGCGACGACCTCGGCGTATTCGCCGGTCGTGATCCGCCGCGCCAGTTCGGGGTAATCGTATGCCCGGTATGCCGGGTGGTACTGGTCCATCAGATTGATCCACGAGTCGCGCGAAATGTCTTCGGCGATGAAGCGCAGCACTTCCTGGGAACCAGCGAGGCGTCCCGGCAGCGCCAGATGACGGATGAGCAATCCGCGCACCGCCAGGCCGCGCTCGATGTGCAGGTCGCCGACCTGCCGGTGCATTTCGCGCAGCGCCGGTCGCACGACTTCCCAGTAGTGTGGAATGCCCGAGTAGCGCTCTCCAATCGCCGAGTCGCTGTACTTGACATCCGGCATGTAGATGTCTACCACCCCATCGAGGAGCCGCAGCGCGGCAACCGAGTCATACCCGGAGGTGTTGTACACAATCGGCAGGCGCAGCCCGCGCGGGACGGCGATCGCCAGCGCCTCGAGGATCTGCGCGACAACGTGGGATGGGGTGACCAGATTGAGGTTGTGGCACCCTTCCCGTTGTACCTCAAGGAAAATCTCCGCCAGGTGCGCAGCATCGACGGCATGCCCGCTCACAAACTGGCTGATGTCGTAGTTCTGGCAGTAGACACAGCGCAGGTTACAGCCGCTGAAAAAGACCGTTCCTGAGCCGCGCCATCCGCGCAGCACGTCCTCTTCGCCCAAATGCGGTCCGTAGGACGCCACAATCGCCTCCCGCCCGACGCGGCACTCGCCCGCCTCGTCGTGCAGGCGATCAGCACGGCACGCCAGCGGGCAGAGGGTGCAGGACGCCAGCCGCTCGCGCGCGATAGCTGCGCGTTCCTGCAATACGCCCTGTTCGTAGAGTTCGAGATATGCCGGGTAGGACATATGCCATTTCTCCGGTTCGATCACGTAGCGTTTCGGGCGAGGGTGGTGCAGATATATTGTACGTCAACTGCAACCGAGGCTTTTGACTTCGACGTTCGTTCGGCTTTACTTTTGTCGCAGCAGCCGTGCTGAATTGGCGAGGATGCCCAAATCCGGCAGCGACTATGCTGCGGCAGCAAGCGTGGGCGGTAAGATGCCCATAGCAGCCAGCGTCAGTCCAGCCAGGTTGTAGAGTGCGGTAAAAGCAATATTCATCTTGACGACGCCCATCGTGCGGCGTGCCATTCGTAACGCTTCCGGCATCAGTGTCCAGTCTTCACGCATGAGGGCAATGTGGGCGGCTTCGATGGCGATGTCGGCGCCCGCCGCCCCCATGGCAATACCGATATTCGCCTGCGCCAACGCCGGCGCGTCATTCACACCATCCCCGATCATGACAACCGTATGTCCTTTGGCTTGATAGTCCTTTACCGCTTCAATCTTGTGTTCAGGCAGGAGATTGGCGCGATACTGAACGCCAAGTTTTTCGGCAAGCGCGGCGGCGGTGCGTTCATTATCACCCGTGAGCAGTTCCACATGTCTGACGCCGAGGTCGCGCAGTCTGGCGAGAGCGGCGGGCGCTTCGGGGCGGAGCGTATCAGCGGCGGCGAGGAGGGCGGCAGGTTTTTCATCCAGGGCGACCAACAGGAGCGTTTTGCCCTGCGCTTCCAATTGTTGGGCAATTGGCAAGGGTTCTGGCGCTGAAACCAGACGGCGGTTGCCAACGGCAACAAGGCGACCGTTCACTCTTGCCCGAATGCCCATGCCAGGGATGGCTTCAAAATGCTCTGGCTCAAAGAACGACACGTTTTGAACGCGAGCGATGGCGCGCACGGCTTCGGCTAATGGGTGTTCCGAGTAGCGTTCTGCGGAAGCGACAAGGGTAAGAATTTCAGAGGAAGACATGCCATTGAGTGAAACCACATCGGTGATCTGTGGTCGACCGAGGGTGAGCGTGCCGGTTTTATCCACCAGCACGACATCCGCGCGCACTAACGCTTCAAGATACTTGCCGCCTTTGATCAGCACGCCGCGTCTGGCGCTTGCGCCAATCGACGCCAGCATCGCAACAGGCGTGGCTAAAGCGAAGGAACAGGAACACGCCACGACCAGGACGGCGGCTGTGGCCAAGGGGTTGCGACTGACGAGAAACGTGAGCGCCGCGATTCCGGTGACGACTGGCAGGTAGTACGCGCTGAACCTGTCGGCGAGGCGTTGGATATCGCTGCGATGGGCTTCGGCTTCTTCCACCATTTTGATCACGCGCCCGAATGTTGTGTCCGCCCCGATGCGGAGAGCTTTTATGTGCAGACTGCCCAGCCTGGCGATGGCGGCAGCAAATACGTGCGAGCCGTTCGCCACTTCAACCGGCATAGACTCACCGGTGATGGCTGCCTGGTCAATCGTGGCATGTCCAGCGATCACTTCGCCATCCACCGGAATCTTCTCACCGGGACGAACGATCACGATGTCGCCAACGCTCACTTCTGCAACCGGCACTTCCACTTCTCTACCGTCTCGTTCCACGCGTGCGGTTTGCGGCGCCATCGCGGTCAGTTCTTTCACAGCACGGCGGGCGCTTTCGGTGGTGAAGCGTTCGACGTAATCACCAATGCGCATGAACGCCACCACGATAGCCGCTGCTACCCATTCGCCGACGAGGAGCGCCGCAATTGCGCCAACCGTCATCAGCGTATGCGAGGTGATTTGCCGCTTGAACGTGGCCCGCGCGACGTTGCGCAAGACCGGAAAGCCGCCCGCAACAACGAGGGCAACGCCAAAAGGGAAGGGGACAAGTTCATTCAGTTCGTCGAACAGACCGAGCCATTCCCCGGCAACTACAATGCTCAGAACAACGCCGAACACAACAGCAAGCAATATCGTCATCCGGCGATTGAATCGGTCCATGCCAGCAGCCACTGGCGTGGCTGAGTCAGGGACAGAATAGCCCGCGTTCTCTACCGCTTTCCGAATCGCAGGCAAATCTACGCGGGCAGGGTCCAGTCGAATGACGGCTTTCTCGGCGGCAAGGAGAACATTGACTGACTCCACGCCGGGTAATCTGGCGATGGCTTGCTGAATGTGCAGGGTGCATTCGGTGCAGTCCATGCCTTTGACGGGAACTTCGAGGAGTTGCGTTTTAGCCATGTTTGGACTCCGCTGCGTTGTAGCGCGTACATTCGTAAACGCCTTTCGCAACATCGGCGAGTAGTTCATCGGCGAGGCGGAGCAACTGCCCGACGCGCTTATCGCTCAATTCATAGTAGACGAACCGTCCCTGCTGTGTGGCCGTCACAAGTCCACAATCGCGCAGACAGCCGAGATGATTCGAGACATTAGATTGGGTCAGTCCGGTAGCCTGGACGATTTCGCTCACGGTGAGCGCCCCGTCTCGTAGTGCTTCCAGGATGGCAAGGCGCGACGGATCGGCGAAGCCGCGAAAGAGTCTGGCTTGTAACTCAATGGTTTGGGGTTTGGCAGCGATAAACACAACGCACTCCACAAATCATCATATCAGGATGTGATGATATGATAATATGCAAAAGGTAACGCTGTCAAGTTTCTTGCATAGCGCAACAGGGCGAGCAGATCGCAATCTCATAGAGCGATCAACCAAAACGCTGTCATCCGTAACAGAATGTTCACCGCCGATGGATCGGATCTTCCGTCCATGCGCATAAAAACGGCATATACTGGCAGTAGTTCGGCGGTTCGATGGGGCGCCGCTCCGAATGCTGCGTGTTTCCCGCGCGAATCCACAAGCCATCCAGATGCATCCTCACGACCGCAGAACGCTGGAAGCCTTGACTCAAGGAGGAGTTCTATGGCAACGACACATCTCCAGAGCACATGGGTGCATGGGCACAGCATGCAGGTCGAGGACAATGATGCGCTTGCAGCGATCTGGCGCTCTGGTTTTTGCCTCTATGTCGAAGGCAAGCCCGACAGCCTGAACTGGCTGCATGCCTCGATCCCCACCCCAGCGTGCGTCGGGGATCACCGGGCGCGCGTCGGTGCGGTCGTGATCGTCTGCCGCACAATGTCGAATGATGCGATTGTGCGCGACATTCACGTCTATGATGGCGATGTCAAAATCGGCGACATCAACGACGTCAACCTGAGCGGCGATATCGGGCTGGTGCGTTTCTCCCTGCTGGATCACCCGGAAGTGCAGACGGCGGTCGGGGTTTCACTCGGTCTCAGTTTTGGCTCAGCGGCGCAGCCGCATGGAATCAGCGTGATTGCGGTTGGCGTAGAGTTTGTATAATGGAGAGCACCGGATTGGCGCACAGGAAGTGGAACTGCAATGATGGAGTTATTTCACCAGCCGCCCCCGACGCTGGGGAATCAGTACACCAATGATCGGGTGCTCCGGTCATTCCTGCGGCGCGCACTGCCGCGCGACGTACTGACGCAGGTCGAACCCGATCTGGCGACGATGGGTGACCTGGCAGGCGGCGAACTCTACCGCCTGTATCTTGCCGATCGCCTCAACGAACCGGTGTTGACGCAGTGGGACGCCTGGGGCGAACGCATCGACCACATTGAAGTTTCGCCGCTCTGGAAGCGCGCCGCGCGCCTCGCCGCCGAATACGGGTTGGTCGCACTCCCCTACGAACGGACCTACGGCGCCCTGTCGCGGATCGTTCAGTTTGCGCTGGTCTATCTGTTCCATCCCTCGACTGATGTGTACACCTGCCCGCTGGCGATGAGCGACGGCGCAGCGCGCACGCTGGTGCAGGCAGGCGACGCAGCCCTGATCGACCGCGCTCTGCCGCTCCTGACGAGCCGTGACCCGGATCGTTGCTGGACGAGCGGGCAGTGGATGACCGAATTGCCCGGCGGTTCGGACGTCAGCCGCACGGAAACTATTGCCCGCCCTGGTTTCGATGGCGTCTGGTGCTTATTCGGCAGAAAATGGTTCACCTCGGCGACGACCGGGCAGATGGCGCTGGCGCTTGCCCGGCCCGAAGGGAACCCGCCGGGCAGCCGCGGGCTGGCGCTCTTCTACATCGAACTGCGCGACGAGGAAGGACGCTTGCAGGGCATCCGCGTCAACCGCCTGAAAGACAAACTCGGTACGCGCAAGGTGCCAACCGCCGAACTCAGCCTGGAAGGAACCCCGGCGCGTCTGGTTGGCGCACTGAACGGCGGAGTGCGTGCGATTGTGCCGATGCTCCAGGTCACCCGCATCTGGAACAGCGTCTCGGCAGTCTCGTTCATGCGGCGGGGCATCGCCCTGGCGCGCGATTATGCCCGTCGGCGCGTCGCCTTCGATGCTCCGCTCAACTGCCAACCCCTCCACACCGAAACCCTGGCGACGTTGCAGGCGGAATTCGAGGGCGCCTTCCACCTGAGTTTTCTGACCGCCGGGTTGCTTGGCGCCGAAGAGACAGGGACCGCCGACGAGCGCCAGCAGCATCTGTTGCGCGTTCTGACCTCGATCACCAAACTGACGACAGGACGGCAGGCGGTCGATGTGATGAGTGAAGTCATCGAGGCGTTTGGCGGCGCCGGCTATGTGGAAGACACCGGTCTGCCGACGTTGCTGCGCGATGCGCACGTGCTCCCGATCTGGGAAGGAACCACCAATGTCCTTGCGCTCGACACGCTGCGCGCACTGGCGCAACTGGGGACCTGGGAGGCAATCACGAGCCTGGCGGAAGAACTGACGGCAAGCATTGATGACAGCCGGCTCGCTGCTGCCGGCGCTGGCGCGCGCGCTGCGCTCGACCATGCCCGGCGCTGGTTCACTGAAACGCGCGACCGTGGACGCCTGGAACGCGGGACGCGACGCCTGGCGCTCACCATTGGGCGCAGCCTGGAACTGGCGCTGCTGGTCTCCCATGCTGCCTGGTCGCTGGCGGAGGAGCACGAGGGACGGGCGCGCGCCGCGGCGCTGCGTTTCGCCCGCTCGCCCATTGACCTGATCGATGACGAGGACGCCGACGATACCGCATTAGCGGACGATGCGCCGTTGCCGGTCGAGGCGCGGTGGCGGATATGACGGTCACCGCTGGATGGCTGGCATACTCCTGCTCTTTGCCCTGCGCGACGTGTCCATAGGGTCAGGCGCGCAGCGTGGGTGGCAGTCATTATGGGAAGCCTGGCTCGTGGTTCTCATAGAGCGATCACCCAAAGCCTGGACAATCAAGGACGTGGAGCGGCCACCGTTGGCTTCGACAGGCTCAGCCAACGTCAGCCGCAAGATGGTCAACATAGCCAAGTATTGTGCAACATCTGGTTGATCGCTCTATCAGTTCTCATACCAATGTGCGGTCATTTGGACCATACTGCTGGTACGTGCGGCAGGATGCCGAGCCGCTGCGGGCTAAAGTCCTCGCTGGGGCTGCTGATGCCAATGCGCAGTCATGCGCCCACGACCGCCAACGCGCGTTGTGAATCATTACGCCTTGCGAACCGGGCGCGCGAACATCTTGTCTGACTGACCGCACGTTCGTATCAGTTCTCAGTTCCCGGCTCAAGGAAACACATGCCTCCAATCTACGGCTTCTACTGGTCTCCATCAGCGACATCTCTCGACGCGGAATGGAGCGCATTCGTCCAGAGCGGCGCTAACAGCGTCGTGATCCAGACGCATGCGCTCACGGATGCGCTCCTTGATCGTCTCCAACGGCAGGGTACGATGGTCTCCGTCGATCTGCCACTGTTTGCCGGCGCCGATCTGCGCGTGAGTTTCCCCGACAGCGTTCCGATCGATGCGTATGGCAGCGCAATGGGCACAGACGAGTGGTACGTTCCGCTCTGCCCGAACAACGTGCATGTCCGTGCTCATCGTCTTGCCAGCCTGCGCAGCGTGCTGGAACAGCACGGAGACGCGCTGCACGGCGTCTGGCTCGATTTCGTGCGCTACCCGCTGCGCTGGGAAGTTCCGCAGCCGAACCTGGTGCAGACCTGCTTCTGCGACCAATGCCTTGCCCTCTTCTTTGCCCACCCGCCGCGCGAGTACACCATCGATGAGCGCGTAGCGGCAATCCACGACATCCTGACCGAACATCTCGCAGCCTGGGTCGAGTGGAAATGCCAGCGAGTCGCCGGGTTCGTCCAGGACATCCGCAACTTCCTGCGAGCGCAGCGTCCTGATCTACGCCTGGGTCTGTTTGCGCTTCCCTGGCGGCTGACTGACCACAACGCCGCCGTTCGCACGATTGTCGGGCAGGACGTGGCGCTGCTCGGCAGGCGCGTCGATGTCATCAGCCCGATGGTCTACCACCGTCTCTGCGGCCAATCTCCCGAATGGATCGCCGACGTTGTCGAAGAGATTCGCATGCGAAGTTGCACGGATATTCTGCCGGTCATCCAGACCATCGACGCACCCGGACCGCTTCCGACGGAAGAATTCCGTCGCGCGCTGGAGATCGCGCGCGCCGTGTCGGATCAGGGGGTGCTGCTGTTCGACCTGAGCGCCATCGTCCGCGACCCGGACAAACTGGCGGTAGTGCGTGAGGCGTTTGAAGGCGGGAAGGGTGCAGGTTGCAGGCGGGAACAGTAGAGGCGCGGCAGCGCCTCGCCCAGGGGCGCACTGCCGCCGCGCCCGCAGCCGCGTTCCATGTTGTGCGCGAGAAGGGGGAAACGTCCCGGACGCTTGAGGTCTGCACCACTCCCCACTCCCCACACATCCCTTGCTCCCTTTACCACGTACCACGACATACCATCCTGCAATCAGTCGATGTACTGATGCACAATAGGATGTTTCACCTATAGACGGCAGGCTGGCGCACTGCTATACTGCCTGTCAGAAGAACTGCGGCACGGCGCTCTACCGATGCTCATTCTGAAGGAGGAACCTGACCATGACGGCACTTCTCATCGCTTCCGCAATCGCCCTGATGATCTTCGCATCTCGCCGCGCCGCGCTGCGCCTTCAGGAACGCCCTGTTCCTGTGCGGGTCACCACGCGCACCCGACGCTGAGTCGCTGTTGCGGGGCTGTTGAGTCACGAGGGCAGGGTTTATAACCCTGCCCATTTTTATTAGCGTCGATCCGTCGATCTGTTGCTTTGAGGCGCCGGGTTTTGGGGAGGCAGCGGCGCTATGTTTGCCAGGGGCAGGCAAAGGCAATGACCTGGCTTGCTTATCCTCAAATGTGGCGTGTTACTCACGCTCACATGGCTTCATTGTGCCCCTTGCGCTGCACGCCGCGCTCGAAGATCGCCACCAGGCTGTCGGCGGCGCGTTGCGGATCGATCGGGCTTGGCGCCGCGATATGCCACTTGTGCAACGCGCTTGCCAGACCAAAAAAGGCGCGCACGACCGCCTCCGGATCGAGCGCGGGATCGATCTCGCCCTGCGCGATGCCGCGCTGCACCAGTGCGACGATATCGTCACTGACGCGCCGGATGCATCCAAAGGCCTCGTCGTTGGCGCAGAGCAGACGGAAGATTTCGGGCCAGGGACCGATGCCAAGGGTGTGCATCTGTACCTGACGTTGGAGGATCTGACGCATGATAAAGCGTAACTGCTCCATAGGCGAACGGTCCGCCTGCGACTCGATCAACGCGATCATCTGTTTCATTTCGCGCGTCGCCGCTTCGATGACCAGTTCTTCTTTCGTTGCGAAATGGGCGTAGAGCGTCGGTTTGGAGATGCCGACACGGGCTGCCAGTTCGTCCATCGACATGGCGCTGTAGCCCTTCTCTGCCACCATTTCCTGCGCAGCGCTCATAATCTCTTCGCGGAGCGCTTGCTTCTGCCGCTCACGAAGTGTCAGAGTCATCAGGTTTTCCTCTCACGGGTGTCACATCATCTTCGCCGGCAGCGCCCAGCCATCCGCCTGCCCGCCCGGCGGCTGAAGCCGTGGGCTCCTGCTGCGAAGCCCGCCTTCGTGGGCTAGACCGGGCGGTACCGGATTATTTTCTCAAACTCCATCAGCTGCGGGCTATAGTTGTGAAGCCTACCTTCGCGGGACATACGAGTCTAATTTCTTAACCTCATACCGCGTTCCCAGAGACGATCATCACTTATTACTCATCACCCTCAGCCGCCGCGACCTTTGCACCTTCCACCTTCTACCTTCGCACCTGCTCTGTTGAACCACAAAGCCACAGAGGACACAGAGAGATCCAAAAGACTTGTCTTTTCCTGGACCTTCTCGCCTCTCGCCTCTCGCCCCTCGCCCTTCTACCTTCGCACCTGCTCTGTTGAACCACAAAGCCACAGAGGACACAGAGAGATCCAAAAAGACTTGTCTTTTCCTGGACCTTCTCGCCTCTCACCTCTCACCTCTCACCTCTCACCTCTCACCTCTCACCTCTCACCTCTCACCTCTCGCCTCTCGCCTCTCACCTCTCACCTCTCACCTCTCGCCTCTCACCTCTCACCTCTCACCTCTCGCCTCTCACCTCTCACCTCTCGCCACGACATCCAGACTGCACGTACTTCCGTACAACCACGTTAGAACATCAAAACCTACCAACCAGTCAAAATTTCTACTTGCGCGTAAACATATTTTACTGTATAGTAGTCATATTGTAAAGTGCGCTTTGGAACCCGTCGTTCCACAGTGCAACGCACAGTGCGGTGCGGGCAGTCGGGCAAGGCTTTTCGCCACGTTTTGATTTCGAGGTTCAATACCCTCCCGCCTGTGGCGGGCACACACGGAGGCAGGCTGTATGGCAATCCAACGACGTGAAGAGCAACTCAACGGTATGCCCATTTCGGACACCTCGATCCGTCAGCCGGTGTTTGTGACGATGCTTATGCTGCTGACGGTCGTGTTTGGCATTCTGGCATTCCGCTCGCTGCCAGTCAATCTCCTTCCCGATTTTGAAGTGCCGATCATCGCCATCAGTGTACCGTACCCCGGCGCCGGTCCCGAAAGCGTCGCCGATCAGGTCGCCAAACCGATCGAGGACGCGGTCAACACCATCGAGGGCATCGAAAATATCACCACTAACGCCAGCGAGGGTCTGGCAGTCATCATTCTCGAGTTTGCCCAGGGTACCGACATCAACCGTGCCGACCAAGATGTGCGCGAAAAGGTGAATGCCATTCGCCCGACGTTGCCGCGTGATGTCCGCGAGCCGATCTTCCAGAAGTTCGACCCGAACGCCGCGCCGATCATCTCTTTCGCCATTGCCGGAACGCAGAACCAATCGCCCCTCGAGGTGCGCCGGATTGTCGATAACGAGGTCTCGCCGCTGATCCAGCGCGCGCCAGGCGTCGGCTCGGTGCAGATCGCCGGCGGTCTCCAGCGCCAGATCAATGTCCAGATGGACCTGGAGAAACTGCGCGCCTATGGCATTTTGCCAGTGCAGATAACCCGTTCGCTGCAGCAGGCGAATACCAATCTCGGTCTTGGTTCGATTACTGCCGGTTCGCAGGAGATCAACCTGCGCGCGCCGTCGCTCCTGCAAACTCCCGAAGATATTGCAAAAATCCAGATCACTGGCACGCCGTACCGCATTGGCGATGTCGCAACCATCGAAGACGGCGTCGCCGAAAAGCGCAGTTATACCCGGCTCAACGGCGTTGAAGCGATTATCATCGACATTCGCAAGCAAAGCGGCGCCAACACCGTTACGGTCGCTGATAATGCAAAGGCTGCCATTGAACGCGCGCTTGCCAACCGCAGCGACCTGACGTATATCACACCGCGCGACTCGTCGGAAGCGGTGCGCCAGTCGACGATCAGTTCGCTCGAAGAACTGATCTACGCATCGGTGGCGGCGCTGCTGGTGGTCATGCTCTTCTTCAGCGGCATGCGCAACATGCTCGTCACCGCCGCCGCGCCTGCCGCCATCGCCCTGGTCGGTCTCGTCATCCTCCCCGCCATTGGCGTGCCGGTCGACAAAGTGATCGTGCTGGCGATTGCGATCGGCTTGCTGGTGGTGCTCACGTTCATCCGTGATCGCAATACCCTCGTGACGATGGCTGGTCTGCCGATCATTTTGATGGGCACCTTTGCGCTGATGCCGGTGTTCGGGTTGACGATCAACCTGATTACGCTGCTGGCGCTGGCGCTGTGTGTCGGTCTGGTGATCGACGACGCCATTGTGGTGCGCGAGAATATCTTCCGCCATACGCAGCGCGGTGAGACGCCGCGTGTTGCTGCCAGCAAGGGCACGGCGGAAGTGGCGCTCTCGGTGGTGGCGATGACCCTGACGGTCGTTGCAGTCTTCGTGCCGGTAACGTTTACGACTGGCACGACTGGCATTATCTTCAAGTCGTTCGGCATTACGATTGCCGTCGCCATTCTCCTTTCGCTGGTGGAAGCGTTCATGTTCGCGCCGATGCTCTCCGCCAATCTCTTCCGCCGCCAGAAGGTGCAACCGCATCCGCACGATGAGGCGCATTCGCACACCGGCGATGTCGGGCGTGCGGCGCGGCGTCTGCGCAATATCGATCCCAATCAGGCGGACGCCAGCCTGCTCCACGAAGCCGAAGAAGATCCGGGTCCGCTTGGCCGGTTCTATGAGCGCGTCCTCTCCTGGAGCCTGAGCAGCCTGCGCAATCGCCTGATTGTCGTGTTCACTGCGATTATGGTGCTGGTGCTGAGTTTTGCCGTCGCCCGCGGCTTGAAGTTCAGCTTCTTCCCGCAGCAGGACTCTGGCGAGTTCCTGGTCGGGTTCGAGTTGCCGCCCGGCATCGCCCTTGTGGAGACCGACCGGCTCGCGCGGCAGGCGGAGCAGATTATGCTGGCTGATCCGGATGTCGAGTCGGTGATCAGCACGGTTGGCTTCACCGGGGCGCCGGAGCGCGCTGAGTTCTTCGTGCGCCTGAAGGACGATGTGCCGACCCGTTCGGTTGAGGATCGTCTGCGTCCGCAACTGGCGTTCCTGCCGAATCTGACGTTCGGTCTGCCGTCGGTCGGCGTGCCGACATCAACCGGCGTCACCGGTCGCCAGTTGCAGTTGAGCCTGCAAACCACCGAGCCGGTGCAAAATCTGGCGCCGGTGATCGAGCAGATCAAAGCGGAAATGGCAGCCATCCCCGGTGTGGTTGATATTGACACCAACTATCGCCCCGGCAAGCCGGAACTGCGTTTCATCGCCGACCCGGAGCGCATCGGCGACCTCGGGATCACCAATGACGAGATCGCGTCGTCGGTGCGCGCCCTCGTGAATGGCGATCGGGCGACGGTGTTGCGGAAGGAAGGGCAGGATATTGAAATTATCGTGCGCCTGCGCCCCGAAGATCGCGCCACGCCGGAAGCGTTGCAGAATATCGCCATTCCAACCCGCAGCGGCACGGTTCCGCTGAGTGCGCTCGGGCGGATTGAACTTGCGTCGACGCCACAGACGATCCGGCGCTACGACAAACTCAACCAGGTGATCATCGGCGCCAACCTCCAGGGTCGCAACCTGAGCGAGGTGCAGAACGAACTGCAACAGCGTCTGGATGCGAAGGAGATCATCCCGCCGACCGTCATCGCCAGTTTCACCGGTCTGGTTCAGCAGCAAACCGAAGGGTTCGGGTCGCTGTATCTGGCAATGCTCCTGTCGGTGATCTTCGTCTACATGGTGCTGGCATCGCAGTTCGGCTCGTTCACGCAACCGCTGGTGATTATGATGGCGATGCCATTCAGTTTCATCGGCGCGTTCCTGGCGTTGCGCCTGATCAATGTCGATCTCGACATCACCGGCATGATCGGGTTGATTATGCTTCTCGGTCTGGTGGTAAAGAACTCGATCCTGCTGGTGGACTTCACCAACCGCCTGCGGCGCGCCGGGCTCGACAAGCATGCCGCGCTCGAACTCGCCGGCGCCATCCGTCTCCGTCCGATCCTGATGACCACCCTCTCGCTGGTGGCTGGCGCTTTGCCGGTGGCAGTGGGCATTCACCTGATCGGCACCGGCGAAGGCGGCGAGTTCCGCAAGGGGCTGGCAACTGTGCTGATCGGCGGCTTGATGACCTCGATGCTGCTGACGCTGCTCGTCGTGCCGACGGCCTACAGCCTGATGGAATCGTTCACCGAGCGCGCGTCGAACTGGTTCCGCCGTCGCTTCGACCCGGAAGGGTGGGCGGAAGAGCAAGAGGCAAAAGAGGTGGAACTGGCGCCGGTCAACGGCAGCGTCCCGGCAGTCGCCCTGACCCTTGTAAATGGCGGGACGGTGAGCGTGCCGTTCAATCAGGTGCACGAGAAAGACGCCAACGGACATGCATCGGTCGATGCGCCGAAGAAGGCGGCAGAGTGAGAAAGGTGCGAGGTGCGAGGTGCGAGGTGTGAGGTGTGAGGTGTGAGGCGCATCACCATATCGGACAATTCACAGACATCCAAACCAAGGAGAAACAAGCCGTGAAACGTGGTCGCTTGATCACAGGAGTGCTTATCGGATTGACGGCCGCAGCGCTGGCGGCGTGCGGCGCACAACCAGCCGCTCCTGCGCCCACCGCCAGTGCGCCGGCGGCATCTCAGCCCACCGTCGTTGTGCCGACGCCGGTGCCGCTGCCGACCAGCCAGCCGATCCAGTTTGGCATCACCGGGATCGGCGAGGTCAAGAGCGCCCAGGACGCCAACCTGTCGTTCCAGGTGCAGGGCACGGTAGCGGAGGTGTATGTCAAGGAAGGCGATGTCGTCAAGAAGGGCGATCTGCTTGCCATTCTCGACACTCGCGCCTTCGACCAGCAACTCGAACAGGCGAAAGCGGCGCTGGCGAATGCGCTGGCGCAGGAAGCGGCGCTGACCGAAGATCCGCGCCAGGTGGACCTCAACGCGGCGCGTGCGGCGGTGGCGCAAGCGCAGGCGGCGCTCGAAGCGCTCCAGCGTGGACCAAAGGAGCAGGACATTCGCATGGCGGAAGCGGCGCTGGCGGCTGCCGAAGCCAACCTGCAAGCCACCCGTGATCGCCTGTCGTTCGCCAAGACCCAGGCGGAGATCCAGATGGAACAGGCAGCGGCTGCGCTCACGCAGGCGCAGGCGCGCTATGCGCAGGCAAAGTACAACTGGGAATATGCGCGCGACACCGGCAACGACCCGATTGTGCCCGAAGTGACGGCGCCGAACGGTCAGCGCGTGCCCAACAAATTGAGTGATGGGCAGCGCGAAAACTACTACGCGCAGTTCGTTCAGGCGGAAGCCGGATTGCGCCAGGCGGAAAAGGCGCTCGAATTGGCGCTCAAAGGCGCCGAGAGCGCGCGTCAGGCAGAAGTGACCGGTATTCAAGCGGCGGAAGCGCAGGTTGAACAGGCACGCCTGACGCTCGAAAAACTACGGTTGCCGCCCGACCCGGATCGCCTTGCGGCAGCCCGGGCAGCCCTGGCGCAGGCGCGCGCCCAGGAAGCGCGCGTCATCCCCGACCCGCGCAATTCGCAAAAGGCGGCGGCGCGTGCTGGCGTCGAACAGGCGCAGGCCGCGCTGACGCTGGCGCAGATCAACCGCGAACGCGCCGAACTGCGCGCGCCGTTCGATGGCATCGTCTCGATCGTCTCGATCGATCCGGGCGATCCGAGCATCACCCAGGGGCTGCCGGCGATCCAGATCGTGGATATGAGCAAACTGCACGTCGATGTTCAGATCAGTGATGTGGACATCAGCCGGGTTCGGGAAGGTCAATCCGCGAAGATTTCGATCAGCAGCATCCCCGACCGTGAATATACCGGCAAGGTCGAGTTCATTGCGCCAACCGCCACAGTGCAGGGTCTCTCGCGCAGTTACCGGGTGCGCATTGCACTCGACGACATCACCGGGCTGCGGGCAGGCATGAGTGCACGGGTTGATATTCTAGAGTAACCATATCTCTGGCGAGGCGACATGAGGGCGGGTCTGAGACCCGCCCTGACCAGGAGACGGCACGGCGAGGCGGAGCACGCAGGGGCGGGTCGGAGACCCGCCCTACTGCACCCCAGCATTCTTCCTGCGAGAGTTCTAACAAAACATTAGCGCGCACATGCTAACCTTCGCGCTATTATAGAAAGAAAGGAACTACTCAATGTGTCACTCGTCACTCTCTTGAGAATACCGGAGTAAACGCTATGACCGCGGAAACTGAAGCCACCATGCACGAACCCACGGCGGTGCCGTTTCGTGCCGAAGTGCGTCAGTTGCTCAACATCCTGGCACATTCACTCTACACCGATCGCGAAATCTTCCTGCGTGAATTGATCTCGAATGCGTCCGATGCGCTGCACCGTGTTCAGTTCGAGATGTTGACCAATCAACATGTGCGCGATCCAGACGCCCCTTTCGAGATTCGTATCAGCGTCGATAAGGACGCGAAAACGATCACAATCAGCGACACCGGTATCGGCATGACCCGCGAGGAACTGATCGAAAACCTGGGGACGATTGCGCACTCGGGTACGCGCATGTTGATCGAAAACCTGGAAGCTGCGCAACGCGCGAATATCATCGGTCAGTTCGGCGTCGGTTTTTACTCCGCATTCGTGGTTGCCGATGAAGTGACGGTCATTTCGCGTTCATACCGTCCCGACGCCGAAGCAGCGCTCTGGCGCTCGCAGGGAGGCGAAAGTTTTGTCGTCGATGCAGCGGAACGTGAGCAGCGCGGCACAACAATCATTCTCAAATTGAAAGAAGAGGCGCACGAATTCGCCGATGAATGGCGGTTGCGGCAGATCGTGCGCCGCCACTCGAATTATGTCGCTTTCCCGATCTACATTGGTGACGAGCGCGTCAATGAGTCGACGGCGCTCTGGCATCAGCCGCCGCGAAATGTCGAAGCAGCGCAGTACCACGAGTTCTACCGCCAGATGACGTTCGACTACGACGATCCGCTGTTGTATGTGCACTTCTCGTCTGAAGCGCCGCTCGACTTGCATGCCATCCTGTTCGTTCCTGCGAAGCGTGAGCGCGGCTTTATCGAACGGCGGATGGAGGGGAAGATCCGTCTCTACTCGCGCAAGGTGCTCATTCAGGAAGACGCAAAGGACGTTCTGCCGCCATACTTCCGCTTCGTCGAAGGCGTGGTCGACAGCGAAGACCTGCCGCTCAACGTCTCGCGCGAAGGTGTGCAGCGCGACGCCAGTCCGAACCGCGATCCTATCGTGCAGCGCATCAAGAAGTCGCTGACCAACCGCCTGACGAAAGAACTGGTCGATCTGGCGGAGAAAGACCCGGCGAAATACGCCGCCTTCTGGCGCGAGTTCAGCCCGTTTATCAAGGAAGGCATTGCAACCGACCCGCTGGCGCGCGATGATCTGTTGCCGCTGCTGCGCTTCCATACAACGAAATCAGGTGATCAACTGGCGTCGCTCGCCGACTACAAGGGGCGCATGATCGAAGGGCAAAACGAGATTTACTACGTCATCGCCGCCGACCTGGAGAGCGCGCGGCGCAGCCCGCACCTCGATGCGCTGAACGACCGCGGCATCGAGGCGCTCTTGCTCTACGACGTGATGGACAGTTTTATGCTCAACGGGTTGCGCGAGTACCAGGGGTTGAAATTGCGCAATATAGACGACCCGAACCTCTCATTGCCGGGTGAAGCGCAGGCGCCGGAGGCTTCAATCAGCGACGAACAGTTCACCAGGCTGGTGAACGCCTTCAAAGAAACGCTGGGGGAGCGCGTGACGACTGTGCGCGCCTCGAGTGTGCTGCGCCATAACCCGCTGCGCCTGGTATCGCCCGAGGATCAGCAGTACAACCGCGAGATGGCGCGCGTTCAGCGCATCCTCGACCGCGACTTCAAAGTGCCGCCGAAGATCGTCGAGCTGAACCGCAGTCACCCGCTGATCGTCGATCTGGCGCGCCTGGCGGAATCTGGCGGCGATGCGATGCTGATGCGCAACCTGATCGAGCAGTTGTACGAGAATGCACTGCTGCTCGAAGGGTTGCACCCCAATCCTGCCGACATGGTCGGGCGCATTCAGGCGCTGATGGAGGCGGCAGCGCGCAGGTAGACGCTGCTTTTCTCCCTGACGCTACGGCAAAACCGCTCCGATGTACGCCTCGAATGGCGCCAGTGTTAGATGCGCCGGGTCTTCTTCGCCCGCCGGTCGCGGATGACTGGAGAAGATGGTACGCAAGCACGTTGCGTCACCCGGCGCGACACTCGTTGTCACCGGTTCAGCCGTAAAGTTCAGCGCCACAAGGCAGCATTGTTCCGGCATCGTGCGCAGAAACGCCAGGTAGCGTTCCTCTCCCGGATGAAGCGGCGTATAATCGCCAGCCAACAACGCCGGGGTCGCCTGGCGCACAGCAATCAGGCGGCGATAGTAGGTAAGCAGGGAGTTCGGTTTGCCATCCTGTTCGGCGACATTCACGCCCTGGGCGTAGTTTGGATTGACCGGCAGCCAGGTTATCACGCCAGGCGGGCTGAAACCGGCATTTGGCGCATTCGCCCACTGGATCGGCGTCCGACAGCGGTCTCGACTGATCTTCGCCGCCAGGTTCATCGCTTCGTCAGGGGGAACGCCATCGCCGACTGCTGCGTGATACAGATTGACCGCCTGATTGTCGCGCAACTGCTCGAACCGTTCGAGCAGCAGATCGGTCATGCCGATCTCCTCGCCGTTGTAGAGCACCGGCGCGCCTTTCAGCGTCAGCAGCATCGCCACGTGCAGGCGGGCAAGCGCCGCGTCGTTGACCCCGTCCCCATACGCCGTCCACATGCGGCCGACGTCGTGGTTCCCCAGGGTGTTGCAGGGCCACGCACCCGGCGGCAACGCCGCCAGACGTGCTGCCTGATTGGCGCGGATCCAGGCAGGCGTCAACCGATTGGTGCGCATCAACGGAAAGTTGAACACCAGGTGCAACTCGTCGTCGCCGCTACCGTAGTACGCAATATCGTCACCCTCGCCGATCAGCACGCGATCGCCCGGATATTCGTCTACCAATGCCCGCAATTCCTTCATCAACTCATGCAACCCTGGTTGCTGCACCTGGTAGCGGAACATCAAGGCAAACTGCTCCCAGAGTTCCCTGGTCTCCTCCGGCGAGCGATTCTCGCGCCACATGCGCAGCATCTCGATCTGCGACAATTTCGACTGTTGCGGCGTCAGATTCGGGTCTTCGAAGATCGTGTCGATAGCATCGAGGCGAAATCCATCGACGCCCATATCGAGCCAGAACCGCACTGCCTGCCACATCGCCTGTTTGACGGCCGGGTTGCGCCAGTTCAGATCGGGCTGTTCCTTGAAGAAAAAGTGGTAGTAATACTGCCCGGTCGTTTCATCGAAGGTCCAGGCGGAGCCGCCAAACGCCGAATACCAGTTGTTCGGCGGACCGCCATCGGGCGCCGGATCGCGCCAGATGTACCAGTCGCGCTTGGGGTTGGCGCGGCTAGAGCGTGACTCCTTGAACCAGGGATGCTCTTCGGACGTGTGGTTGAGGACGAGATCGAGCAGGACGCGCATACCACGCGCATGCACACCTTCCAGGAAGTGTCGAAAATCGTCCAGGGTTCCGTACTCTGGCGCCACGCCGGTGTAATCGGAGATGTCGTAACCGCAGTCGGCGTTGGGCGAGGGATAGTGCGGCGAGAGCCAGAGTGCACCGACCCCCAGATCGCGCAGGTAATCAAGCCGGTCGATCATCCCGGCGAAATCGCCGATGCCGTCTCCGTTGCCATCGGCGAAACTGCGTGGATAGATCTGATAGAACACCGTTGTCTGCCACCATTTGAGCGATTGCATGGAAGGATTCTCCGTCTATGGCACGTTCGACATCGAACGTTCCTCAACTCATATCGGGCGTTGCGCTGCGAGCCAGGCCACGAACGCCGCCAGATGGGGAAACTCTGTCAGTCCCTCGCTCGCATTCATCCAGAACTCGTCCAATGAGCGGTTGCCAGCCCGCTCATACGCCAACGCCTGCACCAGCGTCTCGACGCGGTCGAGCGCTTTGACAAACCGCGCCTCGCGCGTTGCGCCGGCGGCGTACTCTTCCCACAGCAGAATCAGGTGGTCACCGCCGGGGAGGGCAGCGCAGAGTTCCGCCATGGCACGGCGCTCTGCGTCGCGCTTGGCGGATTCGCCGATCAGGCGGCGCGCCGAGAGCGGCAGATCGCCCAGCAACGCCTCGGCGAGATCGTGAACCACTGCCATCGCCAGCACTCGTTCGCGGTTGAATGAGGCGTCTGCCGCCGTCAATACGAGCGCCAGCGCAGCAATCCCAAAACTATGCTCCGCCACGCTTTCGGCAGCGGGTATGCCACGCTGCAGCCAGCCAGTGCGCGGCAGCATCTTGAGCGATACAATGCGCTCAGCCAATCGGGCGTATGTCGCAGCGGTTTGATCGTCCATCGGGCGCCTTCGATACACGTGCGTCTATTATAGCGGCTTCTGGCAGCCCGCCTTCCAGACAACAGGACTTGCGCGGTCGACTCACAGGCGAGCCGTGTGACGGCGCTTTTTGCCTTCGGCAGAGCAGTACTTAACCACGTTGATCAGGAGCGCCATGCTGCCACAGGCTCTGGCGAAGCCAGAAAACGCGCCATCGCGTAAGATAACAGCGCCGGCGGCCATACGCGCGGACGCGAACGCCCGCGCTAAACGAACAAAGCCCCGCTGTCGCGGGGCTTTCCGAACAATTATCAAGCCGCCATCACGCGCCTCTGGTTAGCTGCGTGTGATCGTGATCTGCACCGATCCGTCCGACGCAGTCGAGAACTGAACCATCACCTCGTCCGCATCTTTCTTGAACTCGAGGATGTAGCCGTTCTGAGCATCACCATACTCATATGTCAACTGGTATCCAAGTTTGGGATACTCAGTCTTGAAGAAGGTCAGGACCGAGTCGATGCTGGCGTTCACCTTGCCCATCGTGGTGTTGGGCATTGCCATATCGACCTGTGTGCCTGACGGCAACGGCAGATCGACGCCGACCGTTTGCCCGCTGCAAGCAGCCGGGAGGGTGATCGTCGTTTTGTTGATGTCTTCGAGCGACCAGTTGTAGACAATCGTGCCTTCCGAAACCTGCACGCCACCGACAAGCATCTCAGACCAACCGGCGGTGTTGGACGTTACTTTGATCGTCAGGTCGTACTTGACCAGATAGCCGCCATCGCGGGCCACCCAGAGATCGGCCTTTTCCACTGTGGCGCCGAACTGATTGATCGTCTCCTGATCGAGCGTGTAACGATCCGTCAGTATGCCGTTGACCGTTTCGCCACGATTGACGAGTTGCGCCGATCCGGTCTGAACCGGGGCGGTCATTGAGTCGGCAATGCCGCGCAGCATGTCGCCCATGCCAGCCATCATACCTGGTTGACAGAGTTCTTTCCCATCCTGACGCTGATAGATATACAGCGTATCACCGACGCTGTAGAGTTCCGATTGTGTCGATGGCGCACCCTGTCTGTTCTCAACGATCAGGGTATAGCCGGTATTGCTTGGTCGATGCACCGCTTGCGTGTAGGTTGTCTGCGACTCGACAGTCTTACCATCTGTCGTTTTGCCATTCATCTTCGACACAACGGTCATCCGGTAGCTCTCGAGTTGGGACAGGTTCGCCTGGCTTTGCGGCAGCGGGATCGTTTCGCCGCCGCCTGTGGCGGGCGCCGCAGGAGTGCCGCCGGTTGGCGGGGGGGCGACGGGTACTGTCTGTGCCGGGGGATTCGCCGGCGCCTGTGTTGGTTGTTCAGCGGCGCGGGTTGGTTGCGCGGCAGGCGTTGAAGCATTGCCGGAAGCAGCCGCTGGAGAAGCGGTTGGTTGCGCATTTCCCTGCGAAAGGAAAGGCAGATTGCCGCATCCGCCGATGGCGAGCGCGCCAATCAGCAGTGTTATGACGAGAAACGCTTGGGATTTCAATGATTCCTCCTTGTCAGTTGTTGTGATATGACGAATCAGATATCGCGCGATACCGGGTGCTTCCCCATAATGAGACACCCAAATAAATGAACGGAAGAAGTGGCGGTTTTAGGCAATCCCGATCATCGAATTCCGGCGCGCCGCATATATTCCAGCACGCCGGCGGGACCGATCTGTGCTTCGAGCGTCAGCATGCGTTCGAGGAGCGGGCGATAGGGGTGGTTCGATTCGCGCATTGCGGCAGCGGCTTTGTGGCAGCCGAGGTAACTGAGGTGACGGTACGCCACCCATTCGGCGAACCCCTCGATCAGGTCGTGGTCGTCGAGGAGCGGACAGTTCTCACCCTGCCAGGCATGGGCGTATTCGTGCGCAACGACCGTGCGGAAAAGCAATTTCGGCAGCCCGTAGAGCATGTAAATGACACGCAACCGGCCGTGGCGCTGATACAATCCCAGCGCCGGCGCCTCCCCCGACAGCGGTGGTTTGTCCTGTGACCGCACTGCTGCCAGCGTCGGCGCATCCACCAGCCGAAACTCGACCCCGACCCGCAACGCCATGCCGAGTTGGGCAATAATTGCGGCGACGGTTTCATCGAACAACGTCCGCGCAACATGTGGATCGTAAATGGCCGTTGCATGGCATGCTTCGCACAGACGCCGGCCGTCGTGCAGCGTCCAGTAGCGGTTGCCGAGCGGCGCCGAGCAGACATCGCAACGATCGCGTTCGCGGATGCAGCGCGCGCAGTAGCGTTCGCGCCGCCCATGGATGAAGTAATACCCGTCAATCAGCGGTGCACCGCACGCTGCACAACGGAGCGTGTCGGGAATATCGGGAGCGCGACCGGACATGGAACACCTGAAACCAGTCCCTGAGTGACTCACACAAAGGCACAGGGGCACAAAGGCGGTGCGGTACGGCGATCATCTCGCGTCATCAATCCTGCTTCCTCCCGCACTTTGCGCCTGTGTGTCTTTGCGTTCATCGCACTCAAAACAGCGACGCATCTGAACATCATTATACGCTCTTTCGGATGTTGCGAACATGTGGTATCATATACATGAAACGATTGCACATCTCCACGCCGCTGCGTCGGGCAACATTGGCGCAACATTGTCATCAGACCGACCCATATCGCCGGGGATGGCTGGCGTGTCCAACATCGAATGTTCGATGTTGAACTATCTGTGGTGTAAACAGGTATGGATTGGGCAGAGATCAAGCACGCTGCCGACCTGCTCCGGGGCGCGCGCAGCGTTGTTGCGCTCACCGGCGCAGGCATCAGTACGCCATCCGGCATCCCGGACTTCCGTGGTCCCAAAGGGGCGTGGCAGCAGGTTGATCCCGCCGAAGTCGCATCGTTGCAACAATTTTTGCGCAATCCGCGCGCATTCTACGACTGGTTCCGTCCCCTGCTCGACAGAGTATTGTCGGCGGCGCCGAATGCGGCGCACTATGCGCTCGCAGCGCTCGAGCAGCAGAAGGTGCTCAACGCGATTATTACCCAGAACTTCGATGGATTGCATCAGCGCGCCGGATCGTGCGAAGTCTACGAACTGCATGGGCACCTGCGCACCGCTACCTGTCCGGAGTGCGAGCGTCAGATCCCCACCCACGTATTGCTGCCCAAAATCCGTCGTGGTGAGGCGCCGCGGTGCAGTTGCGGTCACCCGCTCAAACCGGATGTGGTACTGTTCGACGAGATGTTGCCGCGCGGGTTGTACTGGCTGGCGCGGCGCGCAGTCGAGCACGCCGATGTCATTATTGTCGCCGGAACTTCGCTGGAAGTCTTCCCCGTCAGCGAGTTGCCCGCCATTGGCTTGCGCCACGGTGCGAAATTGATTATCATCAATACCGGCCCGACCCATATGGACGGGTGCGCCGAGGCGGTTATCCGCGCTGATGTTGCGTTGGTGTTGCCGCAGCTTGTCGAGCAGGCAACCGGCGTGCCCCTCCTCGAACGAACACGATAGCAAGGAGTTGGTTGTGACAACCATGGACCTGGAGGTCCTGCGGACGCGCTTCGAGAGCGTTCGCGGGCGTCTTTGACTTACCGGCGAAATATCAGGAGATCGCGGTGCTCGAAGAACGCGCCGCCAACCCGAATCTGTGGCATGATCCCCGCGAGGCGCAGGGGATCATGCAACGCCTGACGCGCCTGAAGGAAGAAGTCGAGCGGATTGAGGCGCTCGACCGCCAGTTGACGGCGCTTGCCGATCTGATCGAACTTGCCGCCGCCGAGGAGGACGACTCGCTCCAGGCGGACATCGCCGCCGAACTTGAGCGTACCAGCAGGGAGATCGAGGCGCTGGAGATCGAGGTGCTGCTCGGCGGTCCTTACGATGACCGCGACGCCTTCCTGTCGATCAAAGCCGGGATGGGCGGAACGGATGCCCAGGATTGGGCGGAGATGCTGCTGCGCATGTATATGCGCTGGGGTGAACGGCGCGGCTTCCAGGTCGCGCTGATCGATCAGAGCGATGGCGAAGAAGCCGGGATCAAGAGCGCTACCATCGAACTGCGCGGACCCTACGCCTATGGCAATGCCAAAGCCGAAGCCGGCGTCCACCGCCTGATCCGCCTCTCGCCGTTCAATGCCGGCAACATACGCCAGACATCCTTTGCAATGGTCGAGGTGCTACCCGAAGTGGACGATGCGCCCGAGGTCGTCATTCGACCGGAGGATATTCGCGTCGATGTCTTCCGCGCGTCTGGACATGGCGGGCAGGGGGTGAATACGACCGACTCGGCAGTGCGCATCACCTACAAGCCGGGCACGCCGGAGCAGATCGTGGTGACCTGTCAGAACGAGCGTTCGCAGTTGCAAAACCGCGAAACCGCCATGCGCGTGTTGCGCGGGCGCCTGCTCGAACGCGAACTCCAGCGCAAACGCGAAGAACGCGCCCGTCTGCGCGGCGAGTACCGCCAGGCGGACTTCGGCAGCCAGATGCGCACCTACTACCTGCACCCTTACACGCTGGTGAAAGACCATCGCACTGATTATGAAACCAGCGATGTGCAGGCAGTGCTCGCCGGCGACATCGATCCGTTCATTGAGGCGTATTTGAGGTCGAATATCGGGCGAGAGGCGTAATTTATATGAGTGGATAATCTGCCAGCCCTGCGACAGCAGGGCTTTGGGCGTTCAGCGCGGGCATTCATGTCCGCGCGTGGCGGATGGCGCACAACTCCCATCTGCGCAGGCAGACGGTCGGCCGCAGGTTCTTCAGGGGCGATTTATGAACATTAAGCTGGCGAATGAATTCGCGCCTGCGGGCCTCCGGCCGGACACCCGCCTGGGCGCGCCCCAAGGCGCGGTTTCAACCGCCAGCCAGGGTATGCCGATCTTAGTAGTTGATCTTCATTAGCCCGCAGCTATTCCCGCACCAGATTAACCACGCACACCTCGCAGGGATCGCCTTGCTCGAGGTTGTTGTTACTGCCCATCAACCCGCCGTTTGTCAGGTAGCGCGGGAGATAATCGACCGTGATTGTGCCATTGGCATAGTCGATGCTGCGCAGGCGGAGCGCCATATAGTATTCGATCGTGTACACAGGATTCGCTCCTGACCACTGATCCGAGTCAGACGCTTCCATCAGCACCGGCACGATGATGATCTGATTGAGGCGCGAGTCGAGAAAGCCCCCGCTCAACATCGCTGCATTCAAGGAACTGTCGGGTGGCGCGACGCCAATCAGGTCCATTGCCACCGCCATCTGGTCGCCATCACCGGCAATGCGAGTGTTCACCTGCCGGTGCGCTCCAAAACACCACCACGATTTCAGCGTATCCGCTGGCGTCGAAGGGCAGCTCGCGCCTGGTCCAGGAGATGGCGACGCGCTCGAACCCATGCGTAGCGCCACCGCGCGCACCTGCCAGCGTTTTACGAAGGTGTCAGGATCAACCCAGTTCGGATGATCCTGGTACCGCGTCAGGTATGGGGACAACCCGTTGTCGAAATTGGTGATGATCTGGTTGTTCCGTTCCTCGATCTGACCGCTCAGATCGACCAGGGCGCCGGATGGGTTGTCGCGGAAGAACCGCGCCGCTCTCGGTAGCAACCCCATCGGTGCGAGTTGATCGCCGATCAGCATGCCACCGTTGCCGAAGCGCGCCGATGATACGGCGCGCACGGTCAGGGTTGGCTGCCCGAGAATCCCCATCAGATAGGTGTCGAACGTGTGCCGCACGACAACGGTGATGCCGCGCGCGTTCGCCGGCGCCGGACCGCTGCCGACCACTCCCATCGATTGACCGGCGCCGTTGATGTAGGTCAGTTCAAAATCTGGATCGCTCACACCCAGCTCCGCCTGCAGGTAGGTGCGTACCGCATTGGCAAGGGCAAGGCCACTCACACTCCCGCGATCGACGATCAGGGCGCGGGTGGCGATAAGCGCAGCGCCATCGGCGCTGTTCATGACGTTGCGTCGCCAGGCGAACGCCAGGGCGCCATCGATCGCCAGACCCGCAAAGGCGAGTAGCAAGAGCAGGGTGAGCGCCAGCACCGGGATCGCCTGCCCTGGCTGGCGGTCTGTCCATCGTAATCGTCTCACGAGCAACTCCCAAACTGCGGTACGGTCGTTCCGCTGCGCAGGGTTACCTGTGCAGCAGGCAGCACTGATGAGAACCAGAACTCGTGACGGTAGGTCGCTTCCACCTTGGTATCCTGGCGTCCCGAAATGCATGATGATGTTGTAAACGTTATTATCAGGCGTCCCGGTTCGGCGGCGCCGGGCAACTCCTCAAGGCGCTCGCGGACGCGCTGCTCTGCGATGGCTTCTCTGCTAGGATGCTGGGCAATGAAATACCCCCCTTCGGCAACGGCGCTGCGGAGCGCCATCTGGTTGCTGAACGCCAGCGCAAAATCGACCGTGCCGAGCAGCATGATGATCAGGAGAGGTGCAATCACTGCAAACTCGATGATTGATTGCCCGGATGTGCGTTTCATGGTGATTGTGTTTCTCCCTGTCGGTCGTCTTTTCTCATGGGCGCCCACAGGGGGGCGCTCCTACCCTGGCGGCGTGCGTGGGCGCCCACAAGGGGGCGCCCCTACCCTGGCGGCGCTCATGGGCGCCCACAAGGGGGCGCTCCTACCCTGGCGGCGCTCGTGGGCGCCCACAGGGGGGCGCCCCTACATTCCGCTCGTCAACGTCTCTACCTTCGCACCTTCAACCTGCAACATTCGCACCTTCAACCTGCAACCCCTCTCGCCTCTCGCCTCTTACCTCATTTCATGGATTGCACGTCACCGGTCCGTTCTGAACCGTGACTCTTCGACCGTCAAGGCCCGGATCGGGATATTCAGGACTGGTGACGTCGGTCGTCACGTCCAGGTTGTCGCGTGCGCGGTAGGTTTGCGGAATACAAATAACGATCTGGCCATTGCTGTCGCTGACGCTGGTCCACGATGTGACTAGCGATGCGCCCGATACGACGATGTTGAAACTCACCCCTGGCACTGGCTGATCCAGATGATTGCGCACGATGATCCGAATGCGCAGGTCAGCCAGTTCACCGACGGGCGCGTCCGTATCGATTCGCTTGGATCCCACCACCGTATACGTGAGCGGCTGTGGTGTTGGCGTCCTGGTTGGCGTATTGGTGCGCGTCGGCGTATGCGACGGCGTGGGTGTATTGGTGCGCGTCGGCGTGTTGGATGGCGTCAGCGTGTTCGACGGCGTCGGCATATTGGTGCGCGTCGGCGTGTTCGACGGCGTCAACGTCGGTGTGCGCGTATTGGTCGGCGTGCGCGTGTTCGTCGGCGTCCATGTCGGCGTTGCCGTACAGAGCGTCAGCGGACAGGCTGTTGACGTCGGCGTGCGCGTATTCGTTGGCGTGCGCGTGTTCGTGCTCGTTGGCGTGCTTGTCGGCGTATGGGTGCGCGTCGGTGTATTCGTATTCGTCGGCGTATGGGTGCGCGTTGGCGTGTTCGACGCCGTCGGTGTGCTTGTGTTTGTTGGCGTGTTCGACGCGGTGGGTGTGATCGATGGTGTCGGCGTCTCGCTGGGCGTGGGCGTGATCGATGGTGTTGGCGTCTCCGTTGGCGTGTTTGTGGGCGTCGGGGTCGCACGCACCACGGAAGCGATGTCGCAGTCGGTGGTGATCGATCGTGACGCAACGGCATCGATCTCGATCTGCGGAATGAATGCCCCAACAATCGGGTCGAGCGGCTCCAGCGTGTAGTTGAGCGACACGGTCACCGGGTCGGTGTAACGCCAGCGCAGGTTGCCGTTTTCGTCGGCGCTCCAGGTGATGCTGGGCGTGATGGCATCAGTGTCGACAAACGCCACAATGCGCCCACGTGTGTCGGCAATGATGCGATCAATGTCTTGCTGGGTTGGACAGGGACGAACCGCAGCGCTGCGAGCGCCTTCACGCGCGGCGTTCTGCAACTGAACGTAGAC
Source organism: Roseiflexus sp. (assembly GCF_057785375.1). NCBI lineage: Bacteria > Bacillati > Chloroflexota > Chloroflexia > Chloroflexales > Roseiflexaceae > Roseiflexus > Roseiflexus sp. Next base: position 8,703 of record NZ_JBYNRX010000084.1, on the reverse strand, counting down.
GAACAGCATGTAGCCGAGTTCGATCACGCCCAGAATGAGCAGCAGCAGCAGCGGCAGAATGATCGAAAACTCCACCACGCTCTGCGCGCGCCGCCGGCGGGTTGTCTCGGTTGCTGGCATATCGTCCTCGTTGATGGTATTTCGTCCTTCCCTGCGGATACCGCTCGTGTGCAGCTCTCGGTCACGCACCACTGTCTGTCGTAAATGGCATCAAGTGACAGGAGTTACGCGGTCGCCTCACGGACGAGCCGCGTGACGGCTCTTTTGCCTTCGGCAGAGCGGTGCTTGTCTTCTTTTGTGGTGCGGTGCGGCGGTGGGTGGAGGCGATGAAGGATGCTGGCTTGCGCCTGTGCCTGGTCTCCAATACCCGTCGTCGGAGAAGGCTGGAGATTCTGGCAAAGGAGCTGGGCATCGCTTATGTGCCGAAAGCTTTCAAGCCGCGCCGTTACGGGCTGCGCCAGGCACTGGAGCAACTGGAGGCCACTCCACAGCAGGCGGTGATTATAGGCGACCAGATTCTCACCGATGTATGGGGCGGCAACCGGATGGGGATGCGCACGATACTGGTGTTGCCGATGGCCCGGCGTGAGTTTATCGGCACGAAGGTAAGTCGCCTCGTAGAGCGAATATTACTGTGGGCGTATCGGCGGGCAGGTGTACTGAAGCAGAGCACGGGAACCCACCGAACCATTTTAACGTCGAAGGAATAAAGGGGGAGTCGGTTCGTGAGAGTGATTACCGGGCGGACACAGGTGGTGGGCGTGATGGGCTATCCGGTAGAGCACAGCCTCTCACCGGCGATGCACAACGCGGCGTTCGCCGCGTTGAATATGGACTGGATTTACGTTCCTCTGCTTACCCCACCCGAGAGCGTTCAGGAAGCGGTAGCAGGATTACGCGCCATGAGCTTCCGGGGGGCGAATATTACCGTGCCCCTGAAGGAGCTGATTCCGCCATTGATGGACGAGCTGAGCGAGATAGCCAAGCAGATAGGCGCGGTGAATACCGTATGCCTGCTAGAAGACGGCGTGTTATACGGCACCAGCACCGACGGTATCGGCTATCTGCGCTCGCTGGAATCAGAACGGGTACCGCTCAGTGAGGATTTGGAGGCCGTGGTGCTGGGTACAGGAGGCTCGGCGCGAGCGGTAGCGAACGCACTGATACAGGTGGGCGCAAAGGTCACAGTGGTCAGCCGTCACCGCGACAGGGCAGCGCAGATGCTGTGGGAGCTGGGAGCGGTGGCACACGCCCTGCAGTACACCGATCCGGCGGTGGTACAGGTGATGCAGCACTCTCAGGTGCTGGTGAACACGACCCCGCTTGGGCTGTATCCTCACGTCGAAGAGATGCCCCCCATCCCGCTAGAAGGGCTACACCCGGATATGCTGGTGTATGACCTGATTTACAACCCGCCGGTGAGTCGGCTACTGCGCGAGGCGCAAAAGAGAGGATGTGCCACGATGAACGGCGTAAAAATGCTCGTGTATCAGGGGGCAGAATCGTTCCGACTGTGGACCGGACAGTATCCACCGGTAGATGTGATGGAGCAGGTGGTGCGAAAAGCGTTGGGCATGGAGTTTGCGGGACAGGTTGTGTAGAGGTTGCGCATCTTGTAACGACGTGCTATAATCGCTTGTCTGAGAAGTGTGGAATCATTGTCTGGTCTCCAACAGGGTGCACCTGCCCCTGAGGGGGGAAGGACTGAACAAACGGGGTGAGAGAGTGATGGCAACCGTAAGAAAGAGCCTCGGCGAGTACCTGGTCGAGCGGGGATACGTCACGCGCGAGCAGCTGGAGCAGGCGCAGAAAATCCAGCGCAGCTCGGGCGGTGACCTGGGCAGAATACTGGTGGATAACCAGTGGGCGACGCCTGCTCAGGCGGCGGAAGCACGCGCGCAGGAACTGGGGGTACCTTTTGTCGATCTCAATACCTACACCATTGACCCCAGTGCGGTGAACGTCGTGCCTGAGCGCATTGCCCGCCAGCATAAGGTGGTACCTATCCTCAAGGATGGCAACGTATTGACCGTTGCCATGTCGGACATAAACAACGTGCTGGCGTTCGACGACCTGCGACTGGTCTCTCGCTGCACCATTCGCCCCGCGCTGGCGGCGGCGGATGCTATCGACGACGCCATTAACCGCGCCTACCAGTCGGTGGTGGGCAAAGCGCCAGAAGCGGAAGCCCAGACGGCAGCCGCGCCTGTTGGCGGGGGGATGATAGCGCAGATCAAAGCGGACATCGCCCAGGTCGGGGTGGGTATGGATATAGATGAAGAGGATGTGGAAAGCGCCGCCCGCGTGGCAGAAGAAGCGCCTATTGTGCGCATCGCCAACACCATCATCCAGCAGGCGGTCAAAGAGCGTGCATCCGATATCCATGTAGAGCCCCAGGAGCGCGGTGTGCGCATCCGCTACCGCATTGACGGCGTGCTGCACGAAATAATGACCCTGCCCAAGTACATCCAGGCTCCGCTGATTTCCCGTTACAAGATTATGGCGGAGATGAACATCGCGGAGCGACGCCTCCCACAAGACGGTCGTATCCCCATTCGCGTAGAGGGCAAGGATTACGACCTGCGCGTCTCGTGTATCCCCGTGCACCTCAGCTCCGGCATGGGCGAGAAAATCGTTATGCGTATCCTGGACAAGACCAGCATCCTCATCGGGCTGGAGAGGCTGGGGTTCACGGCGGAAGTGCAGGCGCAGCTCGAGGAACTGGTCGTGCAACCGAACGGTATGGTGCTCTCCACTGGGCCGACAGGTTCCGGAAAGACCACCACCCAGTACTCCGTGCTCCATAAGCTCAACTCCATCGAGAAGAACATCATCACCATCGAGGACCCGGTGGAGTACCAGCTGCCGGGCATCAGCCAGGTGCAGGTCAACCGTAAAGCGGGGTTGGCGTTCGCCAACGCTCTACGCTCCTTCCTGCGCCAGGACCCGGATATCATCATGGTCGGTGAAATGCGCGACCTGGAGACCGCCGAAATCGCGATTGAAGCCTCGCTGACCGGACACCTCGTGTTGACAACCCTGCACACCAACGACGCACCCTCCGCGGTTATCCGTATGGTGGATATGGGCGTGGAACCTTACTTGATTTCCGCAACCGTTATCGGCGTTCTCGCACAGCGTCTGGCACGTCGCCTCTGCCCGCACTGCAAGGAGCCCTATGAGGTGCCTGCCGCCGACCTGCGCCGGTTCGGCTTCCGCCCCGAGCATCCCGACCAGATGGTTACCCTGTGGCGCGGACGAGGATGCGAGGCGTGTCGGTATACCGGCTTCCGCGGACGTATCGGCATCTTTGAGTTCATGCGCGTGAACGACGAAATCGCCGAGCTGATCGTCCGGCGCGCGCCGCTGGCAGACATCCGCGACGCCTCGAAGGCGAACGGGATGCACGAGCTGCGCGAAGACGGCTTGCTGAAGGTACTGGAAGGCGTTACCACACCGGACGAAGTGATGCGCGTGGTCTTCACCGCAGGGCACTAACTAACACAAAGGGAGGCAGAACTTTTTGTGGAGCAGACAACGCAGTTCGATATAGAACCCACAATCGGGGCGCAGCCAAACGCATCCTCCGCGGCAACGGCGGTGCGCCCGCGCAGCTTGGAAGACGCGCACATCGACGACCTGTTGCGCATTGTCGTCGAAAAGGGAGCGTCCGACCTGCATCTGTGCGCAGGCGTCCCGCCTGTCATCCGCGTGGACGGCAGGTTGATACCCACCAATTATGAAAGAGGCACGCCGCAGGACACCCAGCGGCTGATGTACGATATCCTGACCGACGAGCAAATCCAGCGATTCGAGAGCACCCTCGAGCTGGACTTCTCGTACTCGCTGGGCAAGATGGCTCGCTTCCGCGTGAACGTATATCGCGACCGGGGCGCGGTGGCGGCAGCGTTCCGTCTGATCCCGACCCGTATCCCCACCATCCGCGAGCTCAACCTGCCACCCGTGCTGGAAGAGCTGACCCGCCTGCCTCGTGGGCTGATTATCGTCACCGGACCAACCGGTTCGGGAAAATCCACCACGCAGGCGGCGATGATTAACCAGGTTAATATGGAGCGGAGAGTGCACATCGTCACTATCGAATACCCGATCGAATACCTGCACTCGCACCGCTTCAGCATCATCAACCAGCGTGAGCTGGGACAGGATACCAAATCGTTCCACAATGCGCTGCGGGCGGTTCTGCGCGAAGACCCCGACGTGATTCTCGTCGGCGAGATGCGTGACCCGGAGACCATCGCGCTGGCAATCACCGCAGCTGAAACCGGACACCTGGTGCTGGCGACGTTGCACACCAACAGCGCAGCCACCACCATCGACCGTATCGTGGATGTCTTCCCGCCCGGGCAGCAAGAGCAAATCCGCATCCAGCTGTCCAACAGCCTTCAGGCGGTTATCTGTCAGCAGCTGCTTCCGCGTGCGGGACAGCCGGGGCGCGTACCGGCGGTAGAGGTGATGATTGCCACCCCGGCGGTTCGCAACCTGATTCGCGAAAACAAGGCGCACCAGATTACCTCGGTCATACAGACCAGCGCGAACGTGGGAATGCAGACCATGGACCAGTCCCTGCGCGACCTGTACATGAAGGGCTGGATTACGCTGGAAGAGGCGCTGTCGCGGGCGATGAACCCAGAAGAGCTGAAAAAGATGATTACGCCCACGACCGTGACCGAGGGAACAGTGGTTGCACGTGGACGATAGGTTCGGACGGCATTGTAGCCGCAGGCTTTAGCCTGCGTTGCCACGGAGGAGGGATAAACGATGCCAACTTTTGCGTACACCTTCCGCGACTCGGTGGGCACGGTGCGCTCGGGCACCTCGGAGGCGGAAAGCGCGGAAATCCTGCGCAAGCGACTGCAGGAGCAGGGCTTTACCGTTACAGAAGTGCGCCAGGTCCGTGCGCAATGCCCCGGTGGCGGTTGGGGACGTGTGAAGCTCGGCGACCTGGCGATCTTCTGCCGCCAGTTCTCCACCATGCAGGATGCGGGCGTTTCTATCGTGCGCAGTCTGGACGTGCTGGCGCAACAAACCCAGAGCGCCAAACTGCGCCGCATCATCATGGACATCCAGGCAGAGGTGGAGGCGGGGCAGACACTCTCCAAGGCGATGAGCAAATACCCCAACGCGTTCTCCAACCTGTTCATCGGCTTGATACGCGCCGGCGAGGTGGGTGGTGTTCTGGAGGAGAGCCTGCAACGTCTGGCGGCGTTCCTCGAGGCGGACGTTGCACTGCGCCGTAAGGTGCGCGCTGCGTTGACCTACCCCGCCTTCGTGCTGATTGTCGCGCTGGCAATCGTCATCGGGCTGGTGACCTTCATCCTGCCCAAGTTCTTTGACGTGTTCAAAGACCTGGGCATCAAGGAGTTCCCGGTGATGACACAGATGCTGATGGATTTCAGCACCTTTCTCACCAGCCGATGGTACGTGATGATTGCCATCGTGGTGCTGGTGGTCATCGCCTTCCGCATGTTCGTGCGCACGCGCATCGGACGAAGGCTCTACGACCGCCTGAAGCTGAAGCTGCCCGTTTTTGGTGCGCTCAACCACAAAATCGCTCTGGCGCGGTTCTCGCGCACGCTCAGCACCCTGCTCAGCTCCGGCGTACCCATCCTGCAGGCGCTGGAGACGGTCGCCGGAACGGTAGCCAACGAGATTATCGCCGAAGCGGTGATGGAAGCTCGTGCCCGTATCCGCGAAGGCGACCGCATCGGACCGCCTCTGGAGAAAAGCGGCATGTTCCCGCCGATGGTGGTGCACATGATTACCATCGGTGAGGAATCGGGTGCGCTGGACCAGATGCTGTCCAAAGTGGCGGACTTCTACGAGTCCGAGGTGGAGTCCACCCTGCAATCGCTCACGTCGGTGATTGAGCCGGTGCTCATCGTGCTGCTGGGTGTCATGGTGGGCTTCATCGTTATCTCGTTACTGCTGCCGCTGATTACGGCGGTGGCGAACCTCGCCGGTGGACAGCAAGAGGGCGGAGGAGGATAAATGCCTGGGGGCGAGCACTCGCCCCCCTTCAGCGAACGGGAGGACGTAAGCCGACGCATTATGCCGGAGTGGTACATCGGGCTGGTGGTGTTTATCTATGGGGCGGTGGTAGGTAGCTTCCTGAACGTGCTGATCTACCGCCTCCCGCGTCGTTTATCCATTGTCAAACCACGCTCCCACTGCCCGAACTGCAAGACGGAACTGCGCGCGCGTGACCTGGTGCCCTTGCTGAGCTTCCTGTGGCAGAGGGGAAAATGCCGATACTGCGGCGCACGTATCTCATGGCGTTATTTCTGGGTAGAACTGGCAACCGGCTCGCTGTTCTGGGGCATCTACTGGCGTTATGGCTGGAGTTGGGATACGCTGCTCTATGTGCTGTTCGCAGCGGCGCTGATAGCTGCCTTTTTCATCGACCTGGAGCATTTTCTGATACCGGACGGCTTAAACGTTTTTATGCTGGTGCTGGGCGTTGTCCGCAACATCGTGCTTATCGCCGAGGACAACCCGCAGGCATGGGTTATGATTGGCGGGTGGAAACTGCCCTATGCGCTGGTTGGCGCAATTGTATGCACTGCAATTTTTGCAACCATCGCGGTGATGGGGCGAGTGATGTTTCGAAAGGACGCTATGGGATTTGGAGATGTGAAACTGGCGCGGGCTATCGGCACAATGATGCCGTTGAACCTCGCGCTGCTGGCTTTTGCGAGTGCGGTGGCACTGGGGGCTGTTGTGGGGGGGGCGTTGGTTCTCTTCACGTTGAAACAGCAACCTTCCGCCTCGTCGCCGCCTGCAGGCGGTTCCGCCCCAACGGTATCCCCTGAACCTCTGGCGCAAATGCTCCTCTATAGTCTGGCACTACTGGTTGCGCTGGACGTGCTGGTGTTTCTTTATGACGGTATGCGTTCCCCGCTCTCATCTGGCAAATCCTCTGCTGTGCCTGTGGAAGAAGAAGAGTTTGTGCCCGGCTTGACGACTATTCCCTTCGGTCCCTACATCGTGGCTGCTACTCTGATCGCGCTGATAAGCAAGCCCTACGTGCTCTCGTTGTGGGGCGCCTACTGGCGCTGGGCGACCGGGGGAGGGTAAGGAGGAGCGGTGATGACGGTGCAAGCGTTACCTCAAAAGATTACCTATGAAGAATGGTTGCAGATGCCGGAGACCAACCAACCCTGTGAAATCATAGACGGAGAGATAAGAATGTCACCTGCACCGAACGTAATGCACCAGCGACTGGTGCGTCGTCTGCTCTTGCTTTTGGAAAGGTTCATCCCCGAAGACAAGGGAGAATTATTACCCTCACCCGTTGACGTCATCGTTTCTCGCTCGCCGTTCAAGACCCGCCAGCCGGACATCATGGTGGTTCTCTTCCGCGAAGGTGGTTGGCAAAACCTGCAGGCGGTGCTGGAGGCTCCCTCTGGAGAGGTCGTGCCGGATTTGGTGGTGGAAGTGCTCTCGCCAAGTGAAAGGAGACAGTCCGTCGAGGAGAAGATAGAGGACTACCGACGCATCGGCGTACGGGAGTTCTGGCTGGTCAGCCCCGAAGCGGAAACGGTTGAGATACTGCGTCTCGGCGAAGCCGGCATCGAGCGTATCGGATTGTACGGGCGAGGTGATGTTGTGCGTTCGGAACTGTTACCGGAATGTCAAATAGACACCAACCGCCTCTTCGCGTGAGGGAACAATACGCCCGGAGGCGTCGTCAAAACCGACAGGAAAGGAACGAGGTGACCGACTATGCGAGACCGGAACAACGCCAGAGCCTTTACGATGGTGGAGATGCTCACGGTGATAGCGATTATCGCCGTGCTTGCCGCCATCATCTTCCCGGTAGCGGCGACGGTGCGCGAGCAGGCACGTCGCACCACCACCATGTCGAACCTGCACCAGATACAGGTGGCACTGAAGATGTACAGACAGGATAACCGCGTGTATCCTGAGGTGCTGTTAGGCTACGTGGAGTTTGACAGCAACAGCAACCCGGTGCCCGCAGACCGAATTCGGGGAAGCTTCCTGTATCAGGCGTACATTCGGGACATCAATATCTTCCGCAGTCCGAACAATCCAGTGACTGACAAGGTGAGCTGGCGGGCGGTGGAAGTGATGCTACCCGACCCGAACAACCCCAGCCAGCGCGTGAACGAAATCAACGGTCTTCTGGTCACGCGCCCGTATTACGCCTTCGACAGCATGGACGTGGGGCAAACTTGCCCGGGCAGCGGGGTGTTCGAGCAGCACTATAGCCTGTATCGCCCCTACGTGCCGACAAACAACACCGCCGGCCCGCTGGACGACATGTGCCAGCTGCAATACGGCCAGCCGCCGGAGAACACCATCGTCACGTGGGTAACCGACCATCGCAGCTGCGACAGATCAGGGTTGCCGACGGCAGGAAGCAAGGACATCGTGCTGCTGTTGAACGGCACGGCGAAGGCGATAGACTCGCGCATCATTAAGCAGAAGATGACGGGTAACGACCCGAACTTCAGCAACGCCGGGCAGAATAAACTCTGGTGCCTGGACTAAGATGTGCCTGTGCTCGGCAGATGAAGTTGCCTTGATACGAAGTGCGTCACTGTATCATCATGCTGACCGTAGTCGGCGTCATTCTGAGCGAGGCGAAGAATCTGGGAGTAACGAGAGGCGGAGATGCTTCGCTGACGCTCAGCGTGACGGCAAGCGATTGTCATTCTGAGC
>NZ_JBYNRX010000083.1:0-3046 GCF_057785375.1 Roseiflexus sp. | reverse complement strand
TCCCTCTTGCCCCTCACCTCTCGCCTCTCACCTCTCGCCTCGTCTATGATCCGAACACGGTCGTCGGAGGCGTTGCGACGGCCTGTTCCCTCTTGCCCCTCACCTCTCGCCTCTCACCTCTCGCCTCGTCTATGATACACTATTCACAAACACACGTGTTTCAGAAAAGGATACCGATATGCACCTTCCAATCCTTATCATTGGCGGCGGGCTTGGCGGATTATCCGCCGCCATTCATCTGGCAGCGCGCGGTCGGCGCGTTGTGCTGCTCGAAAAGAATGAGCGCGTCGGCGGCAAACTGAACCTGGTCGAAGCCGATGGGTTCCGATTCGACACCGGACCTTCGTTACTGACCATGCCCTGGGTGCTGCGGTCAGTCTTTGCCGCTGCCGGGCGGCGGATGGAAGACTCGCTGACCATCACGCAACTCGAACCGATCTGCCGGTATCGCTGGCTTGATGGCACACAGTTCGACGCCTGCCAGAATCTGCCCCGCCTTGCCGAGGAGATCGCGCGCATCGAACCTGCCGATGTTGCAGGCTTTCTCCAATTTCTGAGCTACGCCGAACGCATTTACCGCGCCACAGAAGGTCCATTCCTGCTACGCCCATTCGACGGCGTGCGTGACCTGCTGACCCCTGATCTATTCAGTGGAATGCTTCAGATCGACCCGTTTCGCACCGTTGATCAGGCAGTGCGCAGTTTCTTCCGCAGCCCCTACCTGCGCCAGGTATTCAACCGTTACGCTTCATACAACGGCTCGTCACCCTTCCGCGCGCCGGCCACATTCAACCTGATTCCTTATGTCGAGTTTGTCCAGGGCGCCTGGCACGTCGCTGGCGGAATGTATCAGATTGCGCGCGCGCTGGCGGCGCTGGCGTGCGATCTCGGCGTGGAGATTCGCACCAATGTGCCGGTCGAACGCATCGAGGTCCACAACGGCGCCGCCTCGGGCGTCGTTCTGGCAGGCGGCGAACGGCTTGCCGCATCACAGGTAGTCGTCAACGCCGATCCACGCTATGCCTATGCCAGCCTGCTGCCCGGCACAGAAAAGACTGCAGCGCGCCTGGCGCAACTCGAATCGTCGTACAGCGGGTTCGTCCTGCTGCTGGGAGTCAATCGTATCTACCCCGAACTGGCGCATCACAACATTTTCTTCTCGTCCGACTACCGCGCCGAGTTCAGGGCAATTGTCGATATGCAGACGCCCGCGCCCGACCCGACGATCTATGTCTGTGCCGCATCGGTGACCGACCCATCGATGGCGCCGCCAGGACAGATGAACCTGTTTGTGCTGATCAACGCGCCGGCGCTCAACCCGCGCGTCAACTGGACGCGCGAAGCGACCGGTTATCGCAACCTGGTGCTGCACAAACTGGAGCATATGGGGCTGGAGAATCTGAGCCAGCATATTGTATTCGAGCAGATCTGGACGCCGGCAACGATCAACGAGCGATACAACGCTCCTGGAGGCGCGATCTACGGGTTGGCGTCGAACAACCCATGGACGGCATTCGTGCGTCCGCCGCTCCGCGCGCGCGAGGTACGCGGCGTCTACTTCGTCGGCGGCGGCACGCACCCCGGCGGCGGTATTCCGCTCGTGCTCCTCTCAGGGCGCGCTGCCGCCGAACGAGTTCTGGCAGATGCCGCATAACATATCGTTAAGAAACGATTTAAGAACCCCTTGACTTATGGCGCATGAATGCTATCATGTAACCAACACCCCAGGGAACGAAAAGGAAAACGGAACTTTGACAAACGGATCAACGACTCTGCACGGCAAGCGGCGTTACCCACAGGTGTCGGGAAGACGGGGACGACCGTAAGTCGATGGAAATGGCCTGATATTTCATGCAATGCCAGGGAAATCGACAGGCAAGCGCCGTGTGATTGATGAAACACCGGATGCTGTGTGAGTCAGTGCAGGGTTCCAGCGGTAAAGCCCGCACCATCGCAGGAGGAGAGGAAGCGAGGTGCGTTGCGACCCCGACAGAGGAGCTGGCCGTCTGCAAAGCGCTGTCGTGGTAGCCGAACGGTAGATCCCGGAGTTGAAGTTCAGAACCTTTTCACACTCCCTGGGGCAATATCTTAAGTGCACCCTTCGCAGCATGCGCTACGAGGGGTTTTTTATGGCGCCATACGCCACCCTCCATCCACCACCAGCGTCTGCCCGGTGATGTACGACGCAAGCGGCGACGCCAGAAAGGCGATCGCTGCCGCCACTTCTTCCGGACGACCAATACGCCGCAGCGCAATCACCCGTTCCCCCCAGAGACGCATCTCTTCTGGGATCGTTGCCAGTTGCGGCGTTTCGATAAGACCAGGCGCAACCGCGTTGACGGTGATATTCCAGGGCGCCGCCTCACGCGCCAGTGTCCGAACCAATCCCAATACGCCGCCGGTCGCCGCCGAGAAATCCGCCTGCTGCGGTCCGCCCGCCAGCCCATGCAGCGCCGCGACGGCGACGACTCTGCCGTAGCGCCGCCGCATCATTGGGCGCAACGCCGCACGGCAAACATTCCTGGCGCCATCAAGATGCAATGCCAGCATGTCGCGCCACTGCGCGACACTGATTGCTTCGACCGGCGCGAAACGCATGGCGCCCGCGCAGAACACCATTACATCCAGCCGTCCATACGTTTCGATAACGGCGCCGACCAGCGTCTCGACCGATTGCGGATCGCGCGCATCGACTTGACGCACAGATACGTCGCCGCGCAGGTCCTGACAGGCGGCAACTACCCGCGCCGCCGCCGCAGCATTCTGGTGATATCCCGCAACCACCCGCGCGCCACGCTCTGCGAGCATGGTCACAACGGCCGAGCCAATTGCGCCTGATCCGCCAATGACAATTGCGACCTGATCGGTGAAATCCATAGGTGTTTGGGTTCCGTTTTTCGGAGAGCGCGCTGCCCTGCTATCGTACCACATCATCAGTTGGGTAGGCGAAGGCAATGCCATTGTCAACGGGTAGGCGAAGGCAATGCCATTGTCAACGGGTAGGCGAAGGCAATGCCATTGTCAACGGGTAGGCGAAGGCAATGCC
>NZ_JBYNRX010000082.1:0-77969 GCF_057785375.1 Roseiflexus sp. | reverse complement strand
GCAAGGTTGAGTTACAATTTCCGCGGGCATGGTGTTCTTCGTCTCCTTCCTAATTGATCGTGGTGGGAGAAAGATACCATGCCTTCTTGGTTCCAGACTACTCAACCTGCCCGCTTGCAACTTTGCGCTGTAATATTAGAGGCGCCGTTGAAAACCCCGATTGTCCGATCGCATCGCTGCCGTTACTGACCGACGCAGAGCGGCGGCAGATTCTGATCGAATGGAATGCAACGAGCGCACCGTTCGAGACTGAGCGCTGCATCCCCGACCTCTTCGAGGAGCAGGTGCGCCGCACGCCGCACGCCACTGCTGTCGCTTTCGGCGATCAGTCGCTCACCTTCGATGAACTCAACCGCCGCGCCAATCAACTGGCGCATCTCCTCCGCGCACGTGGCGTCGGTCCAGAGGTGCTGGTTGGGCTGAATGCCACCCGATCGATTCAATCTGATCGTCGGGTTGCTCGGCATTCTCAAAGCAGGTGGCGCGTATGTGCCACTCGATCCGATGTATCCGGCGCAGCGCCTGGCGTGGATGATCGAAGACAGCCAGGCGCCGGTCATTGTGACACAGCAGGCGCTGGAACAGGGTCTCCCGCCGACCAATGCGACGCTGATCCGCCTGGATGCTGATTGGGATGCCATCGCCGCCATGCCGGACGATAACCCGCCGCGCACGACGACCGCGCGCAACCTGGCGTATGTCATCTTCACCTCGGGGTCCACCGGGCGTCCGAAGGGGGTCATGATCGAGCATCGGTCGGCGCTCAACCTGGCGGCGGCGTTGCAGCATATGATCTACGATCGCTATCCTGGCGAGCATTTGCGCATTGCTCTGAATGCGCCCCTCGCCTTCGATGCGTCGTTCCAGCAGATTGTGATGCTGATCTACGGCCACACGCTAGATATTGCGCCGCAAGACATCCGGCTCGACGGGCGGGCGCTGCTGGCGTATTTGCGCGAGCGGCGCATCGACGGGTTCGACTGCGTGCCGTCGCAACTGGCGCTGCTGCTGGATGCCGGGCTGCTCGACGGGAGCGGCTGGACGCCGCGTCTATCGCTGCCGGGCGGAGAAGCGATTGATGATGGCATGTGGCGAATGCTGGCGCGCGCCCCGGCGACCGACTTCTTCAACATGTACGGTCCGACGGAGTGTACGGTTGATGTGACGACGATTTGCGCGCGCGAAGCGCCGGAACGCGCCACGATCGGGCGTCCAATGTTGAATGTGCGCGCCTACATTCTCGATCCACACCAGCAGCCGGTTCCAGTTGGCATACCGGGTGAACTGTACATCGGCGGGGTGTGCGTCGGGCGCGGCTACCTGGGCCGTCCCGATCTGACCGCTGAGCGGTTCATCGAGATCAACGACCCGGAGACAGGGGGGAAACAGCGCGTCTATCGCACGGGCGATCAATGCCGTTTTCGTCGCGATGGCACAATCGAATATCTTGGGCGACTCGACTATCAGGTAAAGATTCGCGGCTTTCGCATCGAGCCGGGCGAGATTGAAGCCGTGGTGCGCACTGTCGCCGGAGTTCATGCGGCAGCCGTCGTCGCCTGGGGCGAGCAAAGCGAACGGCGACGGTTGGTGGCGTATGTCACGCCCGCGACGGTGGCGCCAGCCGGCGTGCTGCGCGAATTGCGGCGTGTGCTGCCGGAATACATGATTCCTGCCGCGATTGTGCCGCTCGATGCGCTGCCGTTGACGCCGAACGGCAAGATCGACCGGCGCGCCCTGCCGCCGCCGGATCAGGTGCGCGCCGATGATGAGGCCTGTGTTCCGCCGCGCACACCGCTCGAACATGTACTGGCAGACATCTGGCGCCAGGTGTTGGAACTGGAGCGCGTCGGGATCGATGAGCGCTTCTTTGCGCTTGGCGGGAACTCCATTCAGGCGGCGGTGCTTGCCAACCGGCTGCATGATGCGCTGGGGGTCGATGTGCCGGTTCGGCTGGTCTTCGAAGCGCCAACAATTGCAGAACAGGCGGAGGCGCTCATCAGCCGTTATCCGCACCTGGCGCAGGGCAACGAACCATTGCCGGCGGAGGCGTTCCCGCGAGCGCCGCGCGAAGGCGATGTGCCGCTTTCATTTGCGCAGCAACGGCTCTGGGTGCTTGAGCAGATCGATCCTGGCAGCCCGCTCTACCACATCGCTGGCGCGGTGCGTCTGGTGGGCAGGCTCGATGTTGCTGCGCTGCACTGGTGTTTGAACGAGGTGGTGCGGCGGCACGAAAGCCTGCGCGCGACCTTCCATGAAAAGGATGGGAAAGCGGTGCAGCGGATTGCCCCTCCGGCGCCGCTCGACCTGCCGCTCATCGACCTGAGCGGCACACCGGATGCTGGAGAGCAGATGCGTCGCCTGCTGACCGCCGAAGCGCGACGCCCCTTCGATCTGACGCGCGGACCGCTCCTGCGCGTGCTGCTGGTGCGCCTCAACGATACTGAGCATGTGGTATTGCTCGTGGTGCATCACATCGCCGCCGATGGATGGTCGTTCGAGATTCTGTTGCGCGACATTGGCGCTCTCTATCCGGCATTTGTGGCGGGGCAACCATCGCCGCTCCCCGATCCTGCCGTCCAGTACGCCGATTATGCCCTCTGGCAACGCCAACGGCTGGGGGGCGATGCTGCCACAGGCAAGGATGTTCATGCCGAAACGCCTGAAGCGACGCCGCTGCATTCCGACCTGGCGTACTGGCGGCGCCAGTTCGCCGGTGCGCCACCGTTGCTCGACCTGCCGACCGACCGACCGCGCCCTGTGGTGCAATCGCACAATGGTGCGCGCCTGGATATCGAACTTCTGGCGTCGCTGACCGCTGCGTTGCGTGCATTCGCGCGCAATGAGGATGCTACGCTGTTTACTGTTCTGCTTGCGGGACTCAACGGATTGCTGCTGCGCTACGCCGGGCAGGAGGATGTGTGCATTGGCATGCCGGTTGCCGGACGCACCCGCCGCCTGGTGGAGGATGTGGTCGGCTTCTTCGTCAACACGCTGGTGTTGCGCACCGATCTTTCGGGCAGTCCGTCCTTCCGCGAGACGGTGCGCCGGGTGCAGTGGGTGCTGATCGAGGCGCTGGCGCATCAGGAAGCGCCGTTTGAACTGGTGGTCGATGCGGTGCAGCCGGAACGCACGCTCGCGCATACCCCACTGTTCCAGGTGATGGCCGACATGCAGCGTGACTCGTTGCAGCGCTTCGATCTGACCGATCTCACGCTGACACCGCTCATGGTCGATGTTGGGGTGGCAAAGTTCGACCTGACGTTTTCGTTTGTCGAACACGGGGATGGATTGAGATGCTCTATCGAGTACAACATCGATCTGTTCGATGAGGCGACGATTGCGCGCATGGCGCGCCACTTCCAAACGCTGCTCGAAGGGGTGGTCGCCGATCCGGATCAGACGCTCGACCGGCTGCCGTTGCTGACCCCCGACGAGCGGCGTCTGCTCGTCGCCTGGAACGCGACGGATACCCCTTTCCCCGCTGATCGCTGCGTCCATGAACTCTTTGCCGCGCAGGCGGCGCGTACCCCTGACACGCTGGCGCTCATTTGCGATGATGCGCGGTTGACGTATGCCGATCTGGATCGACGCGCCAATCAACTGGCGCACTATCTGCGGCGCTGGGGCGTCGGTCCCGAACGGCTGGCGGGCATCTGTCTGGAGCGTTCGCCGGATCTGATCGTCGCCATCCTGGCGGTGCTCAAAGCGGGCGGTGCGTATATGCCACTCGACCCGGCGTATCCGGCTGAACGGCTCCGGTTCATGATCGACGATGCCTCCCCGACGCTAATTCTGAGCTATACGACTGTGACTGCGCTCCCTGCCACATGCGATCTTCCGGTGCTGCAGCTTGATGCGCAGCGCATCTGGATCGATGGCGAGCCGATCGTGCCGCCGGTGAACCAGGCGCACCCCGACAATCTGGCGTATGTCATCTACACCTCGGGATCGACGGGTCTTCCCAAAGGTGTGTTGCTCCAGCATCGCGGGTTGACCAACCTGGCGACTGCCTATCAACGAGATTTTGGTCTGGGACCGGGCAGCCGGGTATTGCAGTTCTTCGCGTTCAGTTTTGATGGGTCGGTGGCAGATATATTCATGGCGCTACTCTCTGGCGCCACATTGTGCCTGCCGGGGCGCGACACCGTGCGGTCGCCTGACGATCTGACCCGTTTTATGCAGGAGCATCGGGTCACGCTGGCGACGCTCCCGCCAGCAGTGCTGGCGCTGCTCGATCCTGATGCGCTGCCATCGTTGACGACGGTCATCTCCGCAGGTGAAAGCGTCACCCCTGCCCTGGCGCGTTGTTGGGCAAAGGGGCGACGTTTCATCAACGCATATGGCCCCACTGAAGCGACGGTGGCGGCATCGTGGTACGACGCGACCGATCTGCCTTCTGATGCTGCCACTGTGCCAATTGGGCGTCCGCTTGCCAACACCCATCTTTATGTGCTGAGTCCGGCGCTCCAGCCGGCGCCGATCGGTGTGGCAGGAGAGCTGTACATTGGCGGCGCGGGCGTGGCACGCGGCTACCTCAACCGGGACGATCTCACTGCTGCGCGATTTCTGGAGGTCAGCGGTCTGTTGGACGATCCCGCTGCGCCAGACAGTCGTTGCCGCGTCTACCGCACCGGCGACGGGGTGCGCTGGCGCGCCGACGGCAATCTGGAGTTTCTGGGACGCTTCGATGATCAGGTCAAGATCCGCGGTTTTCGGATCGAGTTGGGCGAAGTCGAGGCGGCGCTGCGCGCGCACCCGGAGGTGCAGGATGCAGCCGCAGTGGTGCGCGAGGATCAGCCGGGCATCCGGCGACTGGCGGCGTATGTGACGCCTGCCGGAGCGCCGATCGCAGACATTCGCGTGTGGCTGGCGGCCCGCCTTCCAGAGCATATGATCCCGGCAGTGTTTGTTCCGCTGGCAGCGCTGCCGCTCTCGCCTTCCGGCAAGGTGGACCGGCGGGCGCTGCCGCCGCCTGTGGTCGAGCGCACCGATGCTGCTGATGAGGACTCTGCACCGCGCGGCGATGTCGAGGCGACGCTGGCGGCGATCTGGCGCGAGGTGCTGGGGGGAGCGCAGGTCGGGCGCGCGGACAACTTCTTCGCGCTGGGGGGCGACTCGATCCTGAGCATTCAGGTGGTGGCGCGGGCGCGGCAGGCGGGCATCCCGCTCACGGCGCGCGCGATGTTCCAGGCGCGCACCCTGGCGGATCTGGCGCGTCTGGCGGCGGAAAGCGCCGCGCCGCTGCCGGCGGAGCAGGGGGCAGTGACCGGCGCGGTTCTGCTGACGCCGATCCAGCGCTGGTTCTTCGCGCTGCGCCTGCCCAACCCGCATCACTGGAACCAGGCAGTGCTGCTGGCGCTGCCAGAGGCGCTCGACCAGGCGGCGCTGACGATGGCAGCGGCGGCGCTGCTGGCGCAGCACGATATGCTGCGGGCGCGGTTTGCGCCTGCGGATGATGGATGGCGCCAGACGATTGCGCCGCCGGACGGCGAGCCGTCGCTGTGGCAGCGCGACCTGGCGGCGGTGGATGACGCCGATCTGGCGGCGGCAATAACGCGGGAATGCGCCGCTGCGCAGGCGAGCCTGAACCTAGAGCGCGGACCGGTGATGCGGGCGGTGCACCTGGACCTGGGGGCGGGGCGCGGCGCGCGCCTGCTGCTGGCGGTGCACCATCTGGTGATCGATGCCGTGTCGTGGGGTCCGATCCTCGACGATCTCCAGACCGCGTATGCGCAGGCGCGCGCCGCGCAGCCGATCCGCCTGCCGCCGAAGACCGCCTCATTCAAGGCGTGGGCTGAGCGTCTGGCAGTCGAGGCGTCGTCGGAGGCGACCCGCACCGAGATCGACTACTGGAGAACGGTCATCCAGCCGCCCGTGGCACGGTTGCCGCTCGAAGGGGCGGGAGCGAACATCGAGGCTGATGCACAGCGCGTTAGTGTGGACCTGGACGAGGAAGAAACCGGACTTCTGCTCGAAGTCGCAGCACGCGCCCGCATTGACGTGATGGAACTGCTGCTTGCGGCGCTGGCGCGTGCGCTCGGCGCATGGGCTGGCGGTCCGGCGATCCTGATCGATGTCGAACATCACGGACGTGAGGACCTCTTCGAAGACATCGACGTGAGCCGCACGGTTGGCTGGTTTACGACGATCGCACCGATCCGCATCGAGTATGAGCCAGGGGAGGCGCCAGTTGACACCGTGCGCCGGGTGCACCGGCAGATGCGCGTCCAGCCGCGCCACGGCATCGGCTATGGCTTGCTGCGCGACCAACTGGCGCGCAACAGGGCGGCGGCGGCTATCTGCCTCAACTACTATGGCTCGATGGATCGGGGCGCTTCTGGCAACTCTCTGCCCGTGAGCACTGCTGACGAACGTGGACCCGATCGTGATCCGGCAGCGCCACGCCCCTACCTGATCGAGATCGACGGCGGTATTGTTGAGGATCGGCTGCACCTCGAATGGACGTACAGCCAGACGCTTCACCACGAGACGACGATTACGCGGGTGACACAGACGTTTCGTGCGGAATTGCGCGCTGTAATGCGTGCATGTCGTGATGAGTCCGTCGCTGTGTTCGACACGGTCGATGTTGCAGAGTTCGGATGGAGCGAAGAGGACCTGACCGCCATCATGGCCGAGCTGGATCGTCACCACAGGAGTTCGTCATGAACACGCAGAATGTCGAAGATCTCTATCCATTGTCGCCGATGCAGCAGGGGATGCTGTTCCACACCCTCTATGCCCCTGCTTCCGGCATGTATATCGAGCAACTCTGTTTTCGCATACGCGGGGACTTCGACACCGCAGCATTCGAGCGCGCCTGGCGCCGTGTGACCGAACGGCATACGGTTCTGCGCACCGCGTTTGTATTCGGCGGGCTGAGAGAACCGGCTCAGATCGTCTACCGTTCGGTGGATCTGCCGATCCGCCATTTCGACTGGCGCACATGCCCTGCCGATACGCTGTCAACCAGGCTTGACTCGTACTGCGACGCTGATCGACGCGAAGGGTTTTCGCTCGTCGATCCGCCGCTCATGCGTCTGACATTGATCCAGGCGGCGGATTGCACGTGGTATGTCGTGTGGACCTACCACCATGCCCTGCTCGATGGATGGTCGACGCCGCTGGTGCTGCGCGAAGTTCTGGCATGCTACGACGCATTCGTAGAAGGACGCAACCCTGCCCTGCCGCCGCCGCAACCATACCGTTCCTACATTGCCTGGCTGCGTCGCCAGGACCCGCTGGCAGCCGAGCGGTTCTGGCACGACTATCTGGCGGGATTTGCCGCTCCCACGCCAATCGGCGTCGCGCATCCGAACGACTCCGGCGGGGAAGCGACGTATCGATCAGTTCACGCGCTCTGGGCGACTGAAGCGACTGCGTTACTGCGTGAACTGGCGCGCCGCCACGGACTGACTCTCAACACGATCGTGCAGGGAGCGTGGGCGTTGCTGCTCGGTTGCTACAGCGGGCAAGACGATGTGGTGTTCGGCGCGACCGTTGCAGGTCGTCCGCCGGAGTTGCCGGGCATCGAAGAGATGGCAGGATTGTTCATCAACACCCTGCCAGTGCGCGCGTTGATCGACCCGGTTCAAACCGTCGTCGCGTGGTTCGTCGATCTTCAGGCGCGTCAGATTGCAGCGCGCCAGTTCGAGTATGCGCCCCTGGTTCAGATTCAGGGCTGGAGCGAGATCCCGCGTGGACAACCGCTCTTCGAGAGTTTACTGGTCTTCGAGAATTATCCGATCGCCGAAGCGCTGCGTGAGTCGCACAGCGCACTGGAAATTGAAATGGTGAGCTCGGCGGAGCAGACCAACTACCCGCTGACGCTGGCGGCCGGCGTTGGTGATGAGATGGCGCTGCACATCCTGTACGATGCCAATCGTTTCGATGACGATGCGATCCAGCGGATGGCCGGCCATCTACGAACCATCCTCGAAGGATTCGTCGCCGATCCGTTGCGCCCGCTCGTTTCGGTTCCGATCCTGGCTGCTGATGAAGATGCGCAACTTGCCGCCTGGCGTGCAACCGATGCGCCATTCCCGCAAGAACCGTTCCATCGCCGCTTCGAGCGTATCGCCGAGCAGCGCGCAGAGGCGATTGCGATCGTCGCTGGCGATACATCGCTCACCTATGCCGAGGTGAACCAGCGCGCCAACCGGTTGGCGCACCACCTGCGCAAACGTGGAATTGGACCCGAAACCCTTGTTGCGATCTGCGCCGAACGGTCGATTGATCAGGTCGTTGCCGTGCTTGCCGTATTCAAGGCAGGCGGCGGATATCTGCCTCTGGATCCGACCTGTCCGCTCGAACGCCTGCTCTTCATGCTCGATGATGCCCGGCCAGCGTTGTTGCTCGCCGTCCGATCGGCAAGCGGTGCGCCGGAGAACTGTGAAGCGATCGGGGTGGAACAGCTGCGCGCCAGTGCGGTGGATCGCCTGCCGCTGATCGCCCTGCCCGATGCGTGGGACGACCTGGCCAATGAGCCGCTGGCAAATCTGGAGGGAGGCGCCGGCCTTGATAACCTGGCGTATGTCATTTACACGTCGGGGTCCACTGGACTGCCCAAAGGGGTGCTGATCGAGCACCGCGGCCTGGCGAACCTGGCGGAAGTCGTGCAGGAGGAGTGCGCCATCACGCCTGAGAGCCGGGTGTTGCGTTTCTTCTCGTTTGGTTTCGATGGATCGGTTGGCGAAATAGTCATGGCGCTCGGCGGCGGTGCAACGCTGGTTGTCGCGCCGCACGAAGAAATTGCCGATCCAATGGCGCTCGTTGCGTTGCTGAAGCGCCAGCGCGTGACCACGACGACTATGACGCCATCGTTGCTGGCAGTTCTGCCCGACGATGACCTGCCAAATCTGTGCGTCGTCATTGCTGGCGGCGAGCGGTGTCCCGTCGAAGTCGCTCACCGCTGGGCGCCGGGACGCCGGTTTGTGAATGCCTACGGACCGACTGAGGCGACGGTGGAGGTGAGTTTCTATCTGGATACCGGCGCATTACCGGATGCCGGGTCGGTTCCGATTGGGCGACCGCTGGCGAATGTGCGCCTGTTCGTTCTCGACCAGCACCGACGTCTGGCGCCGGTTGGCGTGCCAGGGGAGCTGTTCATCGGCGGCATTGCCCTGGCGCGCGGCTACCTGAACCGTCCTGACTTGACCGCGGAGCGATTTATCGAGTGGCCCGCCAATGAGCGCGGATGTCCGATTGCGGGTGCAGGAACCGGGGCGCCAGCAGCAGGAACGGTGCGCCTCTACCGCACTGGCGATCTGGTGCGCTGGTTGCCCGACGGCAATCTTGAGTTCCTGGGCCGGATCGATGAGCAGGTCAAGATTCGCGGGTATCGCGTCGAACCCGGTGAAGTCGAGGCGGTGCTTGGCAGGCATCCTGCAGTGCGCACAGCCGCGGTCATTGCACGCGAAGAGGCGCCAGGAGACGTGCGGTTGGTTGCATACCTTGCGCAGGCGATCGGCGCGAGCAGGGACGATGGATTGATTCCTCAATTGCGATCATTCCTGCGCACAACGCTCCCGGAGTACATGATTCCGTCCGCGTTCGTTATACTCGACGAATTACCCCTGAATGTGAACGGCAAGATCGACCGGAAGGCGATCCAGGCGATGGCGGTATCGACGCCGGCGCAACGCACCGTCATTGCGCCACGCGACGATCTGGAGCGCGAACTGGTCGCCATCTGGCAGGAGGTGCTGGCTGCCGAACCGGTCGGCATCCATGACAATTTCTTCGAACTTGGCGGGCATTCGCTCAGTGCAGTGCGTCTCGCCGCGCAGATCGAGCGGCGACTGGGACGGCGGATCGACCTGGCATCCCTGTTTCGCTTTCCGACTGTCGAGCAACTGGCGCATGAACTGCGGCGTGAGTCAGGCGCCGCATCAACCGCGCTTGTGCTGCTGCGCAATGGCAACGCGCAACCGCCATTCTTCTGGATCCATCCGTCGGGCGGCAGTGTGCACTGGTATGTCGAACTTGCCAGGCACATGCCGGTCGAGCGCCCGTTCTACGGTATTCAGGCGCGTGGCGTGGATGGAAAAGAGCCGCTGCACACAAGCATCGAAGCGATGGCAGCGTACTACGCCGATGCCATGCTCAGCGTCCATTCCGACGGTCCGTTCCTGATCGGTGGCTGGTCGCTAGGGGTCATCCTGGCGTATGCGACCGCCATCGAACTTGAGCGGCGCGGCGAACAGGTGGCGCTGCTCGCGCTCCTCGATCAGGGACCGGAGGTTCCCGGCGATGAGCCGGTCGATACGGCGGCGTATCTCGAGTCGGTCTTCGGCGGGCATATTCCGGTCACCGCCGGGCAACTGCGCGATCTGGAGTACGCCGATCAGGTGCGGCGGCTGTTCGATGAAGGGAAACGGATCGGCTGGATTCTGCCCGATGTAACGCCAGAACAATTTACGCTCTTCGTCGATCTGCTCAGAACGCATACCGCAGCATGGCGCCGGTACACACCGCAGCCGTTTGCCGGGCGCATCACGCTGATCCGCGCTGCCGTCCAGCATCCTGGCGACACCCCGCCACAGATCGGCAACCGGTTGCAGCGTGCGTTGGGGCGACTGACCGCCGATCTTGCTGCGCGTCCCGATCATTCGGCGGGGCATGCACTGATGGCAGACCGGTGGGATATGGGATGGGGACGGCTGGCGCCTGACAGTGTGGACGTCTTCGAGGTTCCCGGCGACCATATCAGCATGTTGCATCCGCCGTATGTCCGGGTGCTTGCACGCCGGCTGGAAGCATGCATTACTGCCGCGCTTGCGGGCGAGATGCAGCAGCATGCCAGAGCGCAGGAGCGGTAAGACGATGATATCGACGCAACAACGCATGGTCGCGCAGAACCGGCTGTGGAACCGCAACTTCCTGCTGCTCTGGAGCGGGCAACTGATAAGCCAGTTCGGAACGCAGGCGTACAGTATTGCGATCCTGTTCTGGCTCAAGGATATGACCGGCTCGGCGACGGTGATCGGCGCACTCCTTATGCTTGTTGGGATTGTGTCGGTCGTGCTCGGTCCGTTCGGCGGCGCCATTGTCGATCAGTATTCGCGCCGGAACATTATTGCGCTCAGCGACCTCATCGGCGGGTTGGCGGTTCTCTCGCTGGCAGCGCTGATGTTTTTGCTGCCGGAAGCGACGACTCTGGCGCTCGTCTGGCTCTTTGTCATTGCGCTCCTGCTCACGATCCTTGGGACCGCCTTCGAGCCGGCAATCACTGCCATCATCCCGGATCTCGTTCCTGCCTATCGCGTTCAGGCGGCCAATTCGTTTATGGAGATCGCGCTGCGGATCGCTACGTTTGTGGGGCAGGGATTGGGGGGATTGTTGCTCGGAATCTTCGGGGCGCCGTTGATGATGGTGATCAATGCGTTCTCGTTTCTGCTGGCGGCAGGCGGCGAGGCGTTGATCACGCCGCCGCCGCGCGCTGCGCCGCCGCGCCGGACGTGGCGCGAGCAGGGGCGCACGGTTCTGACTGACACCCTGGAAGGGTTTCGCTATCTCTGGCGGCAGAGCGGTCTGCGCACGCTGGCGCTCGCGTCGGTGATCAGCGGCGCGCTGGTGATGCCGATCCTGGTGCTGATGCCATTCTATGTCGAAGACTATCTCGGGCGCGGGCCCGACTGGTATGGGTATCTCGTGGCTGCATACGGGTTTGGCAGGCTGCTCGGCGCGTTGATTGCCGGAGTGCTGCCGCTGAACGGGTGGAAGCGCGCGCTGTTCGCTGTCGGCGCTATGGTTGTCGAGGCGGTCGGGTATATGGCGCTTGGATATGCCGCGCCGCTCCTGGTGCTCGCCTGCGCGCCGATCATCGGCATTGCCGGGGGGTTGCTGTCGATCATCGTCGTGACCGTTGTGCAACTCTCCACGCCTGCCGACCTGCGCGGGCGCGTGTTCGCGGTGCTCGGAACACTGGCAGCCAGCATTTCGCCGCTGGCTGCAGGTTTGACCGGCGCTATCGCCGATCTGACTGGTCAGAACATTCCGGTGATCTTTTTTGGATGCGGGGTGCTGTTGGTGATCGTCGCGGTCGTTGTGGCGTTCAACGGCGCGGTGCGCCGATTGCTGTCTCAGACGATCGAGCAGGAGACGGATGCAGTACCTGCCTGACAGTAAACGTTGGATTGTGCGCTTTGGTTCGAGCTGTCGCTCGAATGTGCGGCTGATCTGTTTGCCGCACAGTGGCGCCGGCGCTTCTTCGTTCGCCGGTTGGGCGGCGTCGCTGCCGGACTGGATCGAGGTTTGCGCCGTGCAGTTGCCGGGTCATGAGACGCGCTATCCCGAACCGCTCTGCACTGCCATACCGCCTTTGATCGAGGCGATGGCGCCAGCGCTTCTTTCCCTCCTTCTCGATCGCCCGACCGCTTTCTTTGGTCATAGCATGGGCGCCCTGCTCGCTTTTGAACTGGCGCGCTGGTTGCGCCGCGAGGCGGGAGTCCTGCCGCAGCGTCTCTATCTATCGGCGCACCGCGCGGCGCACCTTCCTGCCCGTCATCCGCCAGTGCATACGCTTCCCGACGATGAACTGTGGTCGCTGGTGCAGTCGTTCAATGGCACATCAATGGAGGTGCTGGCGCATCCGGAGTTGCGCCAGATCTTCCTGCCGATCCTGCGCGCCGATTTTACCGCCTGCGAAACCTATGTCTACCAGCCGGATCGACCGCTCGAATGTTCAATCGTTGCCTGTGGCGGGTTGCAGGACGACTCGGTGACGCCTGATGAACTGGACTCCTGGCGGATGCATACCAGCGCTGATTTCAGGCTGCGCATGTTCCCCGGCGGGCATTTCTATCCAGCAACATCGCAACCGCTGGTGCATCAGATGATTATTCGTGAACTGGCTGCATGTCTGTGCGATCATTGAACTTCGAACCAGAGATTATCAGTGCTGATTCGCTCAGCATCCCTGGCGGAGGGGACGTACACGTCTGGCGCATCCGGCTCGATCAACATCTCGCTGTGGTGCGCTTGCTTCGGGGAATGCTCAGCGACGATGAACGCGCTCGCGCATTGCAGTTTCGCTTTGCGCACGATCGGGATCGCTTTATTGTCGCTCATGCGGCGCTGCGATCGATCCTGAGCAGATACCTGGGCATTGCGCCATCCAGCGTGCGACTCCACACGTCGGTTTACGGCAAGCCAGCCGTCGATGGCAATACCGTCCTCCGCTTCAATCTGTCCCATTCCGGCGACCTGGCGCTCTGCGCCATCGCCGGTGAGCGCGAGGTCGGCGTGGATGTCGAGCAGATTCGTTCCGATCTCGAGTGGGAGGGTCTGGCGCGACGGTTCTTCTCGGCAGACGAGATCGCTGCGCTGGAGGCGCTCGATCCCGGAGATCGACTCGAGAGATTTGTGCGCTGCTGGACGCACAAGGAGGCGTATCTCAAGGCTCGCGGGGAAGGTCTCGCGCTTCCCCTCGACTCGTTTAGTGTGCTGCCGGCGCCCGATCCATCTATCGCCGAACGCTGGCAGATCGTCGATCTGACGCCAGCGCCAGCATATGTAGCAGCACTGGCAGTGGAAGGACGTGTTCGTATGGTGCGCTGCAACGATTGGGACGAAATGCTGGCGCTCGCTGTAACGTTTTGAACGTCTTCTCGTTATACGTGCCAGGAAACGGTCTCTTGTGCGCGCCTGTCCATGTGCGCTCTCAGGCAAAGGGGGCAA
This sequence comes from Roseiflexus sp., assembly GCF_057785375.1. Lineage (NCBI taxonomy): Bacteria > Bacillati > Chloroflexota > Chloroflexia > Chloroflexales > Roseiflexaceae > Roseiflexus > Roseiflexus sp. The sequence continues at coordinate 64,289 of NZ_JBYNRX010000082.1, read as the reverse complement.
TCGATGTCTCTGTTCGCCAGAACTCCGTTGCAACCGCGTCGATCCGGTCTTGCGTTCTTCTACCGTGACGCTACGTAACTCCGGCGGCGCTGCGCTCGTTGATGTGACGGTCGTGCTGCCGCCGGAGATGGAGTATGTGTCCGGCGGTTCGGCGGCAGGCGCCGCCTATGATCCGTCCAATCGCGCGATTTCGTGGGAACGGGTGAATGCGCCCGGCGGCGGTTCCGTGCCGCTGACGCTGCGCGCGCGTCAGGCGGCGCGTGTGACATCCAGCAAGGAGGTGACGATCGTTGCAGCAATCGCCAGTGAAAACTACCGGTTCATGCGCTGGACGTTCGTGACCCTGAACCCTGGTCCGGGAACGCCTCCTCCGTCCGATGCGCTTGCCGGTTCGACCAAGACTGCATCGCCAGGAGCCGTCGCTGCTGGCGAGGAACTGGTCTACACGATTACACTGCGGAATAGTGGAAGCAGCCCGGTGGCCGCCAGCGTTTCCGATCAGTTGCCGCTCTGGATGGATTATGTGCGCGGAGGAAGTTATGATGCTTCGACCCGAACGGTTTCCTGGAGCGGTGTCAATGTTCCGGCTGGCGGATCGACTGCGCTCTCGTTCACGGTTGTGTCGAACCTGAATGTGCTGACTGCGACGCCCTACGTCAATACTGCGGTCATTACCTATGGCGGCGTCACCCTGACCCGTTCAGCCAGGGTGATGCTTGTGCCGGCGGCGGGCAAGCCGCCAACGCCTCGTCCGCCTGTTCCGGCGCACCTTGCCGGTTCGATCAAGTACCCGTCGCAGGTTGTTCTGGGTCCCGACGATACGGTTACCTACACCATCCGGCTGCACAACAGCAGCGCTGTCTCCCTGACGGTCGATGTCGTCGATCCCATTCCGGCCGATCTGGAATATGTCGCCGGGTCTGGCGGCAGCTACACTCTGGCAGATCGCACATTACGCTGGGATGATGTCGTTGTGCCGGCTGGCAGTTCTGTGCCGCTGACCTATCAGGCGCGCCCGGCTGGCGCCGTCGCCCGTCCGAAGCCGGTGATGAACAAAGCGACGATTATCAGCGGCAATGTATCCCTGGAGCGGCGCGCGGTCGTTGTGTTGATGCCGGTGAGACCGCCGCGCGATGTGCGCCCGCCGATGGCGCAACTCACGATTGAGGGCGCTGATGTGGTGACGGAGCGAGATGTCACCCTTCGGATCAATGCCACCGATGATGTTGGCGTGAGCCGCATGTTCATCCGTGAATGGCAACTGGTGACCGAGCCGGTTCCGCACTGGAAGGTGATCACGCCCGGCTCGTGGGAAGAGTTCCGCTCGACGCGCGAGTGGCGACTCGGCGGCTCGGCGGGAACCCACTTCATTGGCGTGTGGGTGGCGGATGAAGCCGGCAACGTGTCGGTCCTCACCCGCAGCAGTCTCGATTTCGTCAGCCTGCTCCTGCCTGGTGAGACAGTTGCATTTGGCGGCGTGGACGCCTATCTGGTCGCCTACAAAGCCGGAGAGCAGGTTACAGCCCGTCTCGAGACGGTGAGCGGCGATGCCGACCTGTACGTATGGTATCCTGGCAACCTGGGATGGCCCGATGGCGCCAGCACGCTGGACGGTGTAGCCGTCGATGCGCTCAGTTTTACGACGCCGCGTGCCGGGGTGTATCTGTTCGTGGTGTATGGTGCGGCGCGCTCGACCTACAATCTGAGCATCACGCCTGGCGGCGGTTCGGTCGCTGATCTGGCGACGACCCTGGCGGCAGGCAAGCCGCCGACCCTGATGGCAGAACCAGTGATCAGTCAGGCGGGCATCGACCCGCTAGGCGTCGCCGATGCGCCAGTGGGAGCGGTGCGGGTTGTGCTGCCGATTGTTGTTCGGTAATCCGAATGCTATGGTGCATCAGATAGAGCCAGATGAAGAGATGCTGATCGCCCGGGCGGCGGCTGGAGATGCTGAGTCATTTGGTGCACTCTACCAGCAGTACAGCGCCGCCATCTACCGGTTCATTCTGGCGCGTGTGCGCGAACCGGCGGAAGCCGAAGATCTCTGCGGGCAGGTGTTTCTGAAAGCCTGGGGAGCGATGCCGGCATACGAACAGCGCGGGCGTCGCTTCTCGAGCTGGCTCTATCAGATTGCGCACAATCTGGTGATCGATTACTACCGCAGCCAGCCTCCTGCGCGCGCTGTGTCGCTTGCCGACGACCCCGCACTCAACGGGGTCCAGGAGAGCACGCTCGATCGCGTCATTGCCAACGAAGAATCGGCGACGATTGCCAGCGCTATTGCGGAATTGCCGCCAGACCAGCGCCGCGTGATTGTCCTGCGCTTCTTCCGTGGCCTTCCCCATGGCGAGGTGGCTCGCCTGCTCGACAAAAGCCGGGCTGCGTGTCGCGTCATTCAGCACCGCGCCCTGACCGCGCTCAACCAGACGTTGAGCCACTACTGGGTGATGGCGATTCTGGCGCTCATCCTTTTGGGCGGCGGCGCCGTCTATGCTTCCGATGCGTCGCTTCCCGGTGATGTACTGTACCCGGTGAAACGGTCTGTTGAGACGTTGCGGCTGACGGCATCGCTCAGTGATCGCAGTGATGCGCTGTTGCGCCTCGATTTTGCCGGGAAACGGCTCGCCGAAGCGCGCCGGCTGGCATCCGCCGCGCGCGACGCCGATCTGCACACTGCACTGGAAGCGTACCGTATCGAACTGGAAACGGCTGCGGCGCTTCTGCGCCAGGCGCCCGCGCCACGGTTCGGCGGGATCGATGAAACGCTGGAGCGGTATGAGCGACAGTTGAATGATTTGCGCACCATTGCACCGCCAACCGTTCGCCAGATCGTCGAAGATGCGCAACGCACAACCCGTGACCTGCGCGCAGCGGCGCCGCTGCATGGCGAACCGGCGCCGCTGCTGGCGCCGACCTCCACAGCGACCGTGCGCGTTGCTGTTACCACAACGCCGGTTGTTCCGGCGCCGGCGGCAACCGGCGTTGTGCCTTTTCCAACCAGAGCGCCCGGTGTGAATGAGGATCAAGCAGCCACTGTTCCTGCCGCCTCGACCCCGGCGGAACCAATCGCCACACCGGTTTCCACGGTGCAACCTCAACCCACCACACCGGCACAACCACGTTCTCCAGTCAATCCGCCCACTCCTCCGGTGGCAGCGCCACCGGGCGTTCGCCCTCCCGGAGATCCTGGACCGGGCAATATCCCCTGGCCCACTGGCGTTCCCTGCCCGCCGGGCGGGAACCGGCCGCCGAACGCGCCCTGGCCCACCGGCGTTCCCTGGCCCCCGGATGGGAACTGGCCGCCGAACGCGCCCTGGCCCACCGGCATCCCCACGCCTCCGGTCGATCCTCGTGAGCCGGATGGCGATGACGCACCGGAAGGACGTCCGATACTGCCGGATACGCCACGTCCTCCCGACCTGCCGGATCCGCCCCGCCTTCCAGACCCGCCGCGTGCGCCAGATCCGCCCCGCCCGCCGGATCCGCCGTCTCGTCCCTGATGCGCCGGATGAGAGGCGTATCAGACCCGCGTCGCCGCCATCCGCCTATTGGTAACGGTCACATTGGGCGCCCATGTACGGGCAGGTCGGAGACCTGCCCCTCCGGTTTTCTTGACTAAATAGATTGACAAACTTATAAATCTCGGCTATACTGCTCTTGCACCGGTGCATCCAGGGAAACCGTTCACCCATCGAAAGCGAGGACCTTGTGGACAGAACGCTGTTGCGGACTGCTGGCGCCGCCGTTGCCGGCGCACTCGTGACACTCGCCATCGTGGCGATCATCTCTGTTAATCGCCCGCAGCCGGCGGCGCCATCGACCGTCGCGCCGGCAACGCCCGCCGCTCCTGCTGCTCCTGCGGCTGTGAGTTCACCCCGCGAACCGCGCAATTTCGAAGATGTCGTTGTCAGCACCGAATGGCTCGCGCAGAATCTCGACAATCCAAAGGTGCGCGTGATTGAAGTCAGCGTCGTGCCGGGGTTGTACGAACGCGGTCACATTCCCGGCGCGGTCAACTTTGTCTGGACCACCGATTTCGTCGATACGGTATCGCGCAATATCATTGCGCCAGAGCGCTTCCAGGAACTGGCGCGCGCTGCAGGCATCAACAACGACACAACCATCGTGCTCTACGGCGACAACAACAACTGGTTCGCCGCCTGGGGCGCGTGGGTCTTCCGCCAGTATGGCGCGGAGGACGTGCGGTTGCTGGATGGCAGCCGCAGCAAGTGGGAAGCCGAGAACCGCGAACTCTCGACCCGCGCGCCGGTCTATCCGCCAGGCGATTTTACCGTTCAGCAGCGCGGCGATCTGCGGGCGCTCCTGCCGGATGTGTTGAAGGTCGTGAATGGTGAGGACAATCGAGTGCTGGTCGATATTCGCTCGCCGGATGAGTTCAGCGGGAAGATTTTTGCGCCGGAAGGGTTCCAGGAACTGGCAGTGCGCGCAGGTCATATCCCTGGCGCCGTCAACATCCCGTGGAAGAAGGCGCTCAGGGACGATGGCACCTTCAAGAGCGTTGAGGAACTGCGCCAGCTGTATGCCGAAGCGGGCGTCGATGGCAGCAAGCCGGTCATCACCTACTGCCGGATTGGCGAGCGCGCCAGCCACACCTGGTTCGTTCTCAGTGAAATCCTGGGGTATCAGGTGGCGCTCTACGATGGTTCCTGGACCGAGTATGGCAACAGCGTCGGCGTGCCGATTGCCAATCCCGCCGGCACCATCTGGGGCGTGAAGTAGACGACGATGTCGAACGCATTGCCTGGGAGCAGCCCGGCTGACCGGGCTGCTTCTCCCAAACCTGAACTGACTGCGGCAGAGATGCTGCGCTATGGCGGAGCGGTGCTGCTCTTCGTCGGGTTGCTGGCAGGCGCGTATCTGTTGCAGACGACGCCGGGGCGCGGTGCATCGGCGACCCTCTCGCTGCTGATCGGCGCCGCACTTGGCGTTGCCTTTGAGCGCGGGCGGTTCTGCTTCTTCTGCATCTTCCGCGACTTCATCGAGCAGCGCAACGCCGGTCCGCTCTACGCGATCCTGGCTGCACTGGCGGTGAGTGGCATTGGATATGTCATCGTGTTTGGCGCGTTTCTGCCCAATCCGGCGAGCGGTCGATTGGCGCCCGATGCGCATATCGGACCGGCCAGCCTGGCGCTGGTTGCTGCTGGTCTGGCATTTGGCATAGGGATGGCGCTCTCCGGTGCGTGCATCAGCGGGCATCTGTATCGCCTGGGAGAGGGATCGGGGTATGCGCCGCTGGCGCTTGCCGGTTCGCTGATCGGCTTTGGTTTCGGTTTCGGGACGTGGCATTGGCTCTACGTGACGATAATCGCCGATGCGCCTATCGTCTGGCTGCCGCACTGGATCGGCTATGGCGGGTCGCTCTTTCTGCATCTGGCAGTGCTCGGCGTCCTGGCGCTCGCGCTGCTGCGCTACGTTCCATCGCTGCCGCCCCGCCCTGCATATAAACTTGACGTAAAAATCCTATGCCAGGCGCTCTTCCGTGACCGCTGGAACCCGCTCGTGACCGGCGCAGTTGTCGGGATCATCGGCGTTGTGGCATACCTGCGGATCGAACCGCTGGGCGTCACATCGCAACTCGGTAGCGCAACCCGGACGGTGATGAACCAGGCGGGATGGTTGCCGGCGCGTCTCAATGGTCTGGATGGTTTCGCCGGCTGCGCCACGCAGGTGGTGCAGACGATTAGCGACAACGGCTGGCTGATCGTGGGGCTGGCGCTCGGATCATTTGGCGCTGCACTGCTTGCCGGTCGCTTCCAACCGACGGCGCCGCGCCCCGGCGGAAGCGTCGCGGCGCTGCTCGGCGGGGTATTGATGGGGTGGGGCGCCATGACAGCGCTCGGCTGCACGGTGGGAACGCTTCTCTCTGGCATCTCCGCGTTTGCGCTATCAGGGTGGGTGTTCGGCGCAGCGGTCTTCGCCGGCGTGTGGGTTGGCATCACACTGCGCCTCCACCGGTGGATGTAGATTTCTGCGGTAGATTGTCCATTCTCCACGCTTCGCGCGCGACACATCGCGCGCTCTATGCAACACCGAACTTCGCAATGGAGCAGAGTCGAGTCCTTTGTGTCGGACTGCGAATCTTGCCCGGTGACATCGTTCTTGCTGATGGAAGGTCTCATCGGTGGTGTGTCGCCGTCGGTGGGCATTCCTGCTCAATTCGACACAAGATGTCAGTAATCGCATATGGGAAGTTCTGGTATGCAGGGTTGTTCACGACATATGAGCTCTTTCATCCTCGTCCTGGTCGGGATCGTTTTCCTCATCGGCGGCGTCAGCATTGGCATCTTCAGTGCGCGCGCCGCACAAGCAGCGGCGGAACGCGCTACGCGCCTTCCGGTTGCAACAGCGCGCGATGTCGAACGCAGCGCCGGTGGCGCGGAAGTGCTCATCGAAGGTGTGATCGATGCGCGCAATCCGGTGAATGTGCGCAATTTCGTTGCGTATATCCGCGAAGAGTATCGCGGCATCGACACCACCGATAATCGGGAGGTGTGGAAAGAAGATGAGCGCTGGACGCCGCCTTTGCTCATTCGGGTCGCCGATGGCGCTGTGCAGATAGCCAATGATGCGTACCGGCTTGAGGAACCGCCGGTGCAATGGCAGGAGTCGAGTCGTCTGGAGTGGAATGGGTTCAGCCGCGAAGGAACGAAGCGGTATCGTGGTTTCGAGGCAGGCAATTCGGTCACGGCAGTCGGTCGGGTCGTCGATAGCGGCGAAGGGCGCGCGATCGAAGCGGAATTCATCTTTGGCGGCACGCGCAACCAGTATATCGCTTACCAGCGAGCGACAATGTCGATCGCGCCGGTTGTGGGGCTTATCGCCGGTGGAATAGGGATTGTGATCATTTTGGGCGGCATCTGGACGATCTTCCGAAACAGGTAAGAGCCTGTCCGAAACATTGCCACGTGACGTGCGGATGGGTGGGCGAAGGCAATGCCTTCGCCCACCCATCCGATGATTTTTTCTGAACAGGCTCTCATCCAGACGGCAGGGAGCGGACGGTGGCTGAGCCTGTCGAAGCCGGCTGAGCCTGTCGAAGCCACCGTCTGCCACGCCACATCCTTGATTGTCCAGGTTTTGGTTGATCGCCCCATAAAAAACCCGTAGAACGACAGTCGCTTGTTTCAGCGCCTGCCATACCAGCGATGCGCCACAAACCCTATCCCCATCGCCAGCACCGCCAGCCAGCCGAACCAGTCGCCAAAGCGGGTGGAGAGCGTTCGTTCGGAAACCACGAATGTCTCACCTGTCACCACGCCGCGCTGATTGATGCCGCTCTCGGCGGTGATTCGCCCATACGGATCGATCACCATCGCAACGCCGCTGGTGGCGCCCAGACCAAAGGCGACACGGTTCTCCACCGCCCGGAAGACCGTATCGGAAGCGTGCAACGGCGGAAACCAGCGGTTACCGGAGAAGTCGTCGTCCACCGGCATCAGCGCGATCTGCGCTCCGGCGCGCGCCAGTTCGCGTGTAATCCAGGGGAGATGGCGGTCCCAGCAGACGCCCAATCCGACTCTGCCGTAGGGCGTCTCGAATACCGGAAAGTCGCGTGGCCCCGGCACAAATCCGAACTCCTGCTCCTCACCCGTCACATTGATCTTGGCGCGCCGTCCTGCCTCCGCGCCGTCCGGTCCGAACATTACCGCGGCGTCGTACATGCCGTCTGCGGTGCGCCAGACCATATCGACGACCAGGTAGGCGTTCATTTCGCGTGCCAGATTGCCGACCTGCGCGGCGAAGGCGGGATCGTCGGCATCGGCGAACTCATTTTCGGGCCAGACGACGAAGGCGGGACGCCATTCGGCAACGCTGCGCGTCAGTGCGGCGTTCACATCGAAGATCGCCTGCGACATCTCCGGCGTATCGGCGTAGTACCCTTCCTGCTCGACGGGCAGACGGCTGAGCGCCTGAATCGCACGGTCCTGGTTCGCCAGATCGACCGTCGCTGCGATCCGAAAGTGGTGCGCTGAGCTTGCCGAAGTGCGGTTATCCGGCGCAGGCGGGATGATCAGCGCTCCCCAGATGATGATCGCCGCCACTGCTGCAAGCGCCGCAACTGCGGGCATATGCGCCTGGCGCCGTTTCCAGGCGGCGACAATCAGCAACGCGATGGCGCTGTTCACCAGCATGACCAGGAAACTGAGACCGGGAAAGCCGGTGACGGTGAGAACTTGCAGGGCTGGCAGAAAGCGCCACTGGCTCTTCGCCAGCAGTTCAATCCACCAGTCACCGGTTACGGGCGCAATGAATCGCAGGAACTCCAGCGCCGTCCAGACCACCGGCGCCCCCAGCGCCTTGAGCGACTCCGGCAATTGTTCCTGGAGCGCCGTTCCTGCATGAATCAGTCCGGCATAGAAGCATCCGACCGCGATGATCAGGACGATGCCCAACACCGGACCGAACATCGCCGGGTACCAGAGGTGCGCTATGGCGGACCAGATGATGCCAAAGGGAAGCGCTATCACAAAGTGGCGCGGGAGCGGTTGGGTATGGAGCGCGATCAGGAGCGGCGCCACGCCTATCTAGCCGAGCAGTCCCCAATCCAGGATCGTCGGCATCGAGGTGCCGATCAGTGCGCCAGACAGGAGCGACAGCGCAAGCGGGAACAGGGGGTTGACGTTGGCAACCGGAGCAACTGCCGTGGGAGCAGAGACCCTGTGTGTCATTAGAGCACCTCTTCGAGGAATAGTGCCGGCATCACACAGCCTGCTGCTCTTTCGACGCCGCCTTGCGCGACGAGGTTGCAGGAAGGTCTGCCCGGATCAGGCTTCGTTCGACGATCCGCTCGAAGGCGCGGCGGTCGGCGGCGCGAATGACCGCCTGCTCGTGAGCGCGCGCCAGCGCCACCGGGTATCCCTGCCCCTTGAGGCACTGATCGTACACCAGCGCATGCACCCGGTCGAGGAGTTCAGCATCTTCGGCGACCCAGCGCGGCATTTCGACCCGCGCGATTTCTCGCCCGACGCGCATGTAGAAGAAGTGAATCAGGTGCGCGCCGTAGGATTCGACATTGACCCGCGACATCGAGGCGAACAGTGGTCCACGTTGCCCTTCGTCCAGCATATCCGCCAGAATGTTGGCATCGCTCAACCCGTGGCAGACAAAGCACGATGGCGTGCGCCCGGCGGCGGCATCGCTACAGGCGTTGCACTTTGCGCCGCGCTGCTGTTCCAGGTTCACATCAGGGCAGAGCATCAGGCGGATCATCCCGGCCACTTCAGGCGACCGCGGACGGCTGATGTAGGAGGCGACCGGAATCTTGCGTGCGCGCATCTCGTCGAGGCAGGTCAGGTAGGGGCGCAGAAAATGCTCCAGCACCGCTTTCTCTGCGCCTGCAAGCGTCCAGCGCACGAGCGTGCCGTCCTGGAGCGCCAGCGCCGGGATGTCATTGGCGGTGAGAAACTCCTCTGCCAGGGAGACCAGTTCAGTTCCTTCGGCGACGTCGCGCCGCGCGCTGAGATAGTTGCCCTCGATGGGAATACGCCGCATGCCGTCGGTCAGATAGAGATCCTCTTCACGAAAGCAGAGCGTCGGGTGCGCCGCCAGTTTCGCCGCCGGACTCGCGCCATACCGCAGGTAGACGCGCCCAATGTTGAGCACATAACAGAGCGCCGCGCCGTGTCGGTCGATGTCGATGTGCGACCCATCCGTCGCAATCACCGCATAATCCGGCGGTCGCGGCGGAGCGTCGCGCACCGTATTGAGCGGCTCGACCGGGCGCGCCAGCAGCCAGACGCACCCGTCGCGGCTCAGGTCTACCGCCTGCGCCCACATCGCGTGGGCGGACGACTCGCGCGGTTCGGCAGGCTCACCGCTTCGCAGATAATGTTCGAGCGCCTGCGCACAGCGCTGCACATAATCCGGCGCTTCGCGGTTCAGGGCGCTGCTCATTTCGCGTGCCTGGCGGCTCAGTTCGGTCAGATCGAGCGACATAGACGTTCCCCTTTCCCAGAGACATGCCACGAGTATAGGACAGATGAGCGAAAATGTCGAATATCCAGGCAAGAGGGAAGAGGCAAGAGGCGAGAGGATTGCAGGAAGGCAGGTGGGCAGGCGGGGAGTGGAGAGCGGGCAGGTGAGGAGTGGGCAGCAGGCAGGCGGGGAGGGGGGAGTGGGCAGGTGTTTCTAACCTCTAACCTCTAACCCCTAACCTCTAACCCCTAACCCCTATGATATTATAATAAGAGAGGAATACGTGAGGATACCAATGAACCTCCCGCTCTCCCCATCCCATCCCGGTCGATTGCGCGCGTGGGTGCTCGCTGCGCGCCCGCAGACGCTCCCTGCCGCCGTCGCGCCGGTGATCGTCGGGTCGGCGGCGGCATTCGCCGCCGGGAGTTTCCGCTGGCTGCCGTTTCTTGCGGCGCTCGCCGGGGCGTTGCTCATCCAGATCGGGACGAACCTGGCGAACGATTACTTCGACTTTCGGAAAGGCGCCGACACCGCCGAACGCCTGGGTCCGGTGCGCGTCACGCAGGCGGGACTGCTGGCGCCGGAGACCGTGCGTACCGGCATGATCATCACGTTTGGCGCAGCGGCGCTGATCGGCGTCTATCTGATCATCGTCGGCGGCTGGCCCATCCTGGTGATCGGCATCCTCTCGATTGCCGCTGGCGTGCTCTACACCGGCGGACCATGGCCCCTGGGTTATAACGGATTGGGCGATCTGTTCACCTTTATCTTCTTCGGGATCGTGGCCGTAACGGCGACGGCGTATCTGCACGTCGGCGCAGTGCCGCTGCTGGCATGGGCGGCGTCCGTGCCGGTGGCGATGCTGGTCACCGCGATTATCGTGGTCAACAACCTGCGCGACATTGCTACTGACCGCGCAGCGGGGAAGCGCACGCTGGCGGTGATCATCGGTGCGCGGGCGGCGCGCGCTGAGTATGCGTTCCTCGTTATTGGCGCATTCCTGGCGCCGCCGCTCCTCTGGCTCGGTGGGCTGACCGGACCGTGGGTGATGCTGGCGTGGCTCTCCGCGCCGCTGGCGATTGCACCGATGCGCACCATGCTCACCGGTGAGGGGCGGACGCTCAACCTGGCGCTCAAAGGAACCGCCCGGCTGCACCTGGCATTTGGTCTCCTGCTGGCGCTGGGGATGGTCGTCTAGCAGGGTTGCCGTTGTGCTTGCTTATGGCGCACGCCAGAGGAGCAAATACCCCTCCGATCCGGTTGATCCGCCGGGAGCGGGTTGCAGTGCGTTGAACGTGATCAGGCTGCGCGGCCTCGCCGGATCCAGGCTCAGGGTCGCCACAGCCAGCGCCTTCCCGTTGCGCACGGCAAGTGCGTGCGCGGCGCTTTTCCCGCCCGACAGCATCGGACCGGCGTAGGGCGTCCAGATCAGGCGCTGCTGGAAATTGGCGCTGATCAGCGCCACATACCCCTCGCCGCCCTCGTATGGACCCACGGCGATCCCAGCAATTCGCTGCTGGTCGCGGTTCTTGATGCAGCAGGCTGCATCACCCGCCAGGAACACCTGTCCGCCCTCGTTGGCAGCGATTGCGCGAATGCTGATCGAATTTCCCTTGTTGTCGCTCGTGCGTCGCGTCAGCAATGCCTGCGCCAGGGTGAGCGACCCGTCCGCCGGGTTGAAGCGCCCAAACCACCCGATCTTGACACTGCCGGTGTTGGTCGAGTCGCTGTACAGGTCGTGCTGGACCAGGCGCGCACCCAGTGGAATTGAGAGGTCCTTCGGTCGCGCGAGAAGACCGACACGCCAACACCGCCGTTGATCGACCCGGCGACATACAGGTTGCCATCGGCGCCGAGCGCGAGGCGCTCCACCCGGCTATCGGCGCCAAATCCGGGCACGGCGGCAAAATCGTAACTGCGCCAGCGCAGCGTTCCGTCATAGGCATATGCTCGCACCCATGGCAGTTGCAGGTTGCTGCTGACCTGCGTGTAGCCGCCGACGATCACCTGCCCGCGCGCTGAGTCGACCGCCAGATCGCCGGCGACTGTGCCATCCACGGTCCAAGAGGCGACCGGTGCACCATGCACGTCGTACACGAAAACCGTCTTGCCCGCCAATGCGGCTGCGGTTCCGTCTGCGCCGGCGGCGCAGCGCGCAACATTGCCGGGATTTGCGCTCCAGACGGCGCTTGCGGCATCGGCGCTCAGGCGCACAATTCCGGCGTCGCCACAGACAATCAGGTGACCGGTGGTATTGATCTCCAGGTCGCGCACGACGCTGCCGAACCGCAGGACCGACAGCACGCCGCTGCCAGTGGCGCTCAGGCGCACCACGGCGCCAGTGGTGGCGCCCGGCAGCGTGATTACCGGTGCAGCTGGCGGCGCATAGCCAGGCAACGCGCCGGCAACGATCAGGGCGCCATCGGGGGCAATGCCGGCGCCGTTGAGTTCATCGGCGCCAGCGCCGCCAATGTAGGTCGCGGCGATTGCGGGGAGGTTCGACATTGGCGTTGCTGGCGCCACCACCAGCGGCAGATACACAGCGAACGAAGCATCCTGCGGCGCAGCCGGCTGCCCCCCAACAATCGCGCCGCTGCTCAGGAGGAGAAGTGCGCAGACAAGCGTCACACAGAGCACACGCACCCTGCCATGCCAGAGACCAAACAGCGTGTTCATCTGTTGTACAGTTCTCATACAATGCGCGGTCATGTGGACGATAATGGTTTCTGATGCCAATGCGAGGCGAGAGGCGAGAGGCAAGAGGCGAGAGGCAAGAGGCGAGAGGCGAGAGGCGAGAGGCGAGAAGCGAGAGGCAAGCGGGTTGCACCGGGCGATACTGGATTATTTTCTCAAAAACCATTATTTGAGTCCACTGCACAGCGGTCATTGGTACGATACTGCCGGTGTGCGCGGCGAGACGCCGGGGCGCTGCGGGCTGAAGCCCTCGCTGAGCACGCAGTTCGACTACGCTCACCGCAAGTGCAAGCCCCGCTGGGGCTGCTGATGCCAATGCGCAGTCATGCGTCCGAGACATGCGATGCGCTTGGTTCTCAGTTCTCAGTTCTCGGTTCTTAGTTCTCGGTTCTCAGTTCTCGGTTCTCGGTTCTCAGTTCTCGGTTCTTGGTTCTCAGTTCTCGGTTCTTGGTTCTCAGTTCTCCGAACCCGATGCAACGCCAGCAGATCGGACAGGATCGCAAAGCCGGTAGCGACCCCGCCTGCTCCTGGACCGATGATCGTCACATCGCCGAGCAGGTCGGTGGTGATTGCCAGCGCATTGGTTGCGCCATCGACACTGGACAGCGGATGCGCGATCATTAACCGCAGCGGACGCACCGCTGCCCGCACTGTCGGACCATCGCGCCAGACGCGCGCAATCAGTTTCCAGCGTTCACCCGCCGCCGCCGCCGCCGCGACCATCTCGCGGGTGATGCCGGTGATCCCTTCGCACTCGACATCCGCCGGGGTCAGTCGCGCATCCATCAGGACATTCGCCAGGATGGCGGCTTTGCCAGCGGCATCGTGTCCCTCCACATCGCCGGTTGGGTCGGTTTCGGCATACCCCAGGCGTTGCGCCTCCGCCAGTGCGCTGGCGTAATCCATCCCGCGTTCCATTCTGGTCAGAATGAAATTGGTGGTGCCATTCACGATCCCGCGCACTTCCTGGATGTCGCACCCGGCAAGATCGCTCCATCCCAGGCGCAACGCCGGCGTGCCCGACATCACGGTGGCCTCGAGTCCGAGCGTGACGCCGCGTTCTTCCGCGAGGCGACGAAGTTCAGCGAAGTAAAGCGCGATCGGTCCTTTGTTGGCAGTAATGATGTGCATGCCGCGCGCAATGGCTGCCCGGATATGCGTCGTCGCCGGTTCACCTGTCGTCATATCGGTCGGCGACGCTTCCACCAGCACATCGGCGTCTACCTGAGCGATCATCTGATCGGTATTCCAGGCGCGCGCACCCGGCAATTCACCGATTGCGTCCGATGCCGCAGCGCGTAGCAGCGTTGCAGCGTCGATCCCGTTCGGGTCGTACACACACCAGCGCCGGGTGCAGGCGGCGACGATCTGTACATCGACGCCGTAACGATCAACGAAACGCTGACGATACAACGACAGTATCTCGGTGAATCCGCGACCGACGCTCCCAAAACCTACCAGCGCCAGGCGGTATGCTGATGTGGCAGAAGTCATTGATAGCGTTCCTTCAGGTAATAATGCATTGCGTTATAAAGTCGAGAAAAATCAACCCCATTTATCGCTGATTGGGTGTATTATAACATATGAGGAAGTAGAGTCAGGAGCAGATATGAAGCTACAAACCGAATCCGACCGCTTTGTACGAGGCCACGGCTCTGTGACCGTCGTCACCCGCAAGGGGCGCAAGGTGCGGATCAGGCATATTCGCCCGACCGATGCCTCCTTGCTGGTCGATCTGTTTCATCACCTCTCGCCGGAGACGCGGCGTTTCCGCTTTTTCACCGCCCTGCCCGATCTGCCGGACGACATCCTGTGGCGCGAAGCGCGGCGTTACGCGGATTTCAACGAACGGAAACAGGCCGCGTTCATCGCCCTGGCGCGTGAGAACGGGCAGGAGCATGCGATTGGCGTCGTGCGCCTCGTGCTCGACAAGAATGACCCCGATACCGCCGAGTTCGCCATCGTGTTGCGCGACGACTATCAGCGCGAGGGGTTGGGGACGATCATGCTCGACCTGCTCATCCAACTGGCGCTGGTGCGCGGCATCAAGCGTCTGCGCGGGATCTCTCTGGCGGATAACGAAGGGGTGCATCGCCTGATCCAGAAGTGCGGCTTCCCGGTTGAGAGCCATACGTCCCATGGTGAAACGACCCAGGTGATTCATCTGGAATGATAGTTTGATCCCCTCTCCCAACCTTCCTGCCTTCGCATCCGCCACGTTCTTACGAGTGTATTGCCGCGCCCCTTTTCGCGTGCGCCCACAGGGGGCGCCCCTACGTCTGCTTCTTGCGTGCGCCCACAGGGGGGCGCCCCTACCTTGCCCGCAACCTTCCCACGTTCAACGTTCAACCTTCGACGTTCAACGCTCCCACCTTCCCACCTGTAACCCCTGGTTGCAATCTTTTTACCAGTTTGTTTGCGATTTCACGAAGGGTTGTGATATACTCAGCAATGTCATTGCGCCTGAGAGAGACAGTCCCCGCAAGGAGCGCAGTCCGATGTTGGCGAACTATGCGTTTATTGGCGTGTTTTTTATCGGTGCGGTCATCTTCCCGCTCGTCCCGCTGGTAGCCGCGTATTTCCTTGGTCCCAAACGCCCCACGCCGATCAAGCTCGACACGTATGAGTGCGGTCTGGAAGCGATTGGCGATATTCGGGTGCAGTTCAAGATCCAGTATTATCTGTACGCGCTGGCGTTTGTTATTTTCGATATTGAGGTGGTCTTCCTCTACCCCTGGGCGGTCGCGTATGGGCAGCTCGGCCTCTTTGCGCTGATCGCAATGACCGTGTTTCTGGTTATTCTGATCGGCGGCCTGGTGTACGAATGGAAGAAGGGTGCGCTCGAGTGGGTGTAGGTGAGGCGCGAGGTGCGAGGCGCAAGGTGCGAGGCGCGAGGTGTGAAGGTGGAAGGTAGAAGGTGGAAGGTGGCATTGCCCCTTCGTGCCTTTCGTGATCTTGGTGGAGAGCAGGGGCGAGCGGTGCGAGGCGCGAAGTGCGAGGTGCGAGGTGTGAGGGGTTGCCGATGGAGAGCCGTTGCAGTGCAACGTCTCCACCGGGTGCGAGGGAGAGGCAAACATGTCTGATGATCGTCATATCCAGCTCGAAGCGGAAAAGCAGGGCGTCTTTTTGACGACCATGCAGCGATTCTATAACTGGGGGCGGCGTTCGTCAGTTTGGCCCCTGTCGTTTGGCCTTGCGTGCTGTGCCATCGAGATGATGGCAACCGGTCTGGCGCGCTTCGACCTGGCGCGCTTCGGCGCCGAGATGTTTCGCGCATCGCCGCGCCAGGCGGACCTGATGATCGTCGCGGGGACGGTGACGAAGAAAATGGCGCCGCAGGTGGTGCGCCTCTACAATCAGATGCCCGAACCACGCTATGTTATTTCGATGGGTGCCTGCGCCACCTCTGGCGGGCCGTTCCGCGATGGGTACAATGTGTTGCGCGGGATCGATCTCCTGATCCCGGTTGATGTCTATATTCCGGGTTGCCCGCCGCGCCCCGAAGCTTTGCTCCACGCCTTGATGACGTTGCAGAAGCAGATCGATGCGCAACGCCTGAACCGGGTGCGCTGGTATGGGAAGCGTGAGGCGAAGGAATATCCGGTGCCGACATTCGGGAAGCATGGGCTGGAGATCGATGGCAAGCTGGTCGATCCGGTTGGCGGGTTGCCGCTCATCAGTCCGTATACGTCGCCAACCCAGGGAGAAATGCGCTCCGGTATGATCGAACACCCTGAACTGGTGCGCTATTTCCCGATCATGGACGAAACCGTCGAACTGGAATCGCCCCAGAAGGCGAAAGGCGTTGCACCGGAGATTGCGCATAATGACCTGAAACGCCCTGCTGTTGAGGTAGACCATGCCCAGGATGAGCAGCGCTGAACTCAAAGAGCGGCTGGCTCGTGATCTGCCAGGCGTCTTGATGCCGGCGCGTCCCCGCACGCAGACGAGCAACGGGAGCGAGGCATCTGCTGGCGATGGGAAAGCGGCGCGCCATAAGCGCGGCGAGCACGCGCCCGTCGATCTGCTGGCGACCGACGATGCCGTGGTGTATCCTGAGCGCCTTCCCGACGTGGCGCGCTACGTGCGCGACGTCCTTGGCTATGAGTTGCTCTCGAATATCACTGCAGTCGATTACCTTGCTGATGGTGTGATCGAGATCGTCTACCATTTCTATCATCTCGACGGCGGTCCCGAACTGGTGGTCAAAACCCGTGTGCCGCGCGATCATCCGGTCGTGCCATCGCTCACCGATGAGTGGCCCGGAGCAAACCTTCAGGAGCGCGAGGCGTTTGACCTGTTCGGCGTGGTCTTCCCCGGTCATCCGAATCTGACCCGCATTTATATGTGGGATGAGTTCGAGGGGTGGCCGATGCGGAAAGATTTTCCCAAACAGGGTGATAAGTATTTTGGCGATAGTGAAGAGTGATGTGAGCGATGCTTCAAACGCAGGAACTCCAGATCAATATCGGTCCGCAACATCCGTCAACCCACGGCGTCTTTCGCATGATCGTCACCGTCGATGGTGAGACGATCATCGATCTGAAGCCGGTCTTCGGCTATCTGCACCGCAATCACGAGCAACTGGCGGAGGTTTCGACCTACATTCAGTCGATGCCGTACACCGACCGTCTCGATTATTTCAATTCGATGGCGAACAACCACGCGCTGGCGCTGGCAGTCGAGAAACTGGCTGGCATCAGTGTGCCGCAGCGTGCCGAGTACATTCGCGTGCTGATGGTCGAATTGACCCGTATTCTGAACCATGCCTCAGCGGTCGGCTTTCTGCTGAACGATATGGGCGCATGGCAGACGCCGTTGATGTTCGGCATGCGGGAGCGGGAGAAGATCCTCGACCTGTTCGAGATGGCGAGCGGCGCCCGGATGATGTGCAACTATTTCCGCTTCGGCGGCGTTTGGCGCGACCTTCCGCCTGAGTTCATCCCGCAACTCAAGGAATTGATGCAGGGGTTGCCGGCGTTCTTCGATGAGTTCGAGCGTCTGTTGAAGGAAAATGAGATCTTGTTGTCGCGCACCGTGAATGTCGGCATTCTGCCGAAAGAAGTCGCCGTCTCGTATAGCGTCACCGGTCCGGTGCTGCGCGCGTCGGGCATTCCGTATGATGTGCGCCGGGCTGAACCGTACAGCGTGTACGACGAACTCGACTTTGATATTCCAATCGGGTCGGTGGGGGATGTGTATGACCGCTTCCTGATCCGTATCGAGGAGATGCGGCAGAGTTATCGGATTCTGCAGCAGGTGATCGAGCGCCTGCCTGATACGACTGGCGGGCATATCAATCCGTCGATGGCGAACATCGGCAAGCAGAAGGCGCTGCGCCCGCCGCCGGGTGATGCGTATGCGCGCATCGAGTCGCCGAAAGGGGAGCTGGGCTTCTACCTGGTGAGCAATGGCAGCGAGCGACCATATCGCTACAAGGTGCGCGCTCCGTCGTTCATCAACCTGACGCCGCTCGGCGATATGTGTCGGGGCCATAAGGTCGCCGATGTGGTGGTTATCCTTGGGAGCATCGATATCGTGATGGGTGAGGTGGACCGGTAAACCGTTGAAGGTTGAATGTGCACAGGTTGCAGGCAGGGTAGGGGCGCCCCCCAGTGGGCGCCTGGCAGAGGTGTTTATCCTCCTCTCTGCGCCCTCTGTGGCTCTGTGGTTTAAAGAAACGGTCGATGGAGCAGGTTCAGGTGAACGTTGACGGTAGAAGATAGACCGTCTTCATTTGAAACTCAACCTGGGATAATACAAAACAATCCAATGAATACGCACAAGAACCGATCAAGACGCACCACGTATGTGCAAAATGCGACCTTTCGAGCGCATGATTGAATGCAGAGTAAAGGTGCAGCCTTGATGACGACTGAAATACAGACTGAACCAACCGAAGTCCAAACGACGCGAGGCGGGGTCTATGTTATTGACCGCAGCCGCCCCAGACTGCGCGCCGGTCAGGGGTTGCTGACGGGCCTCGATGTCGTCTTTCGCCATTTTCGCGATGCGCTGACGCGCAAACTGGAAAAACCAAGTCAGCAGACGGGCGTGTTTACCGTTCAGTATCCGGAAGAACGCCTGAAACTGCCCGAGGCGTTCCGCAATTTCCCGATCCTTCTCTACGATGATGAGACCGGGCACGAATTGTGCACCTCGTGTTTCCAGTGCCAGCGTATCTGCCCGCCACAGGTCATCCATATGACGCAGGCCCGCGATCCGTCTACCGGCAAGCCGGTTCCGGCAGTCGCTGAGTTTCTGATCGAGTACGACGCCTGCATGAGTTGCGGTCTGTGTGCGGAAGTCTGCCCGTTCGACGCGATTAAAATGGATCACGAGTTCGAGTATTCGACCGATGTGCACGGCGGGTTGACGATTAACAAGGAAGCGTTGAACCGCCCGATCTCCTACTACGAGAAGATCGCGCCGTCGTTCTGGGCGGAGGTGAAGGACAGCGCAATGAAGAAGTTGCAGGGCAACATGAAGCGCCGTCCTGACCTGATCGGCGTTGCGCCGCAGATGGTCGAGAAGATCAGGGCGAAACGCGCCGATGCCGCCTCCGCGCCACCCGCAGCGGAAGCCCCTGCGCCGACGACGGGGGACGCGCCGACCGACAAAGCCGCGCGCCTGGCGGCGATTAGCGCCGCGAATGCTGCGAAAAAAGCCGCTGCCCAAAATGACGGAAGCGAAGAATAACAGGTGAGCACACTATGACCGACATCCTGCGATCATGGATTGGCAGCGCTCTCCCGGACTGGCTGATCGTTTTGATCGCCTATCTGCTGGTGACCACCATTGTGCTGTTCTATGCCGTCGGAAACTTCATTATGATGGTGTGGGCGGAACGACGTGTGGTTGCGCGCATGCAGGACCGCCTCGGTCCAAATCGGGTGGGACCGGCTGGTTTGCTCCAACCGATCGCTGATGCGGTCAAGATGTTTACCAAGGAAGACATCGTTCCGCGCAGCGCCGATCGATGGGTGCACTTGCTGGCGCCAATCGTCTCGCTCGCGCCGGTGGCGATGATGCTTGCCGTCATTCCGTGGGGGCGCGGCTGGGAGCCGATCGATCTGAATGTCGCACTGCTCTACATCGTCGCCGTGTCAGCCGTGTCGGGCGTCGGATTGATGATGGCGGGTTGGGGATCGAATAACAAATTCGCGCTCCTCGGTGCGATGCGCGCAGTGGCGCAACTGGTCTCCTACGAAATCCCGGCGGTCACAGCCCTGCTCACGGTCGTCATTCTGGCCGGCGGCATGTCGTTGCTGGAGTTGCCCTACATGCAGGCGGGCGTGCCGCTCATGGGCGCAACCATTCTCTGCGGCGATGCGGCAGGATGCTCGCCGTCGCTGTACACCACGGTGACGTCGTTCCCTGGCTCGCCGGGTGAACCGGTGCAGGCGCTCGACCTTGGTCTGGGGTGGTGGGTGTTTACGCCGGTGGGATTGCTTGGCTTTATCGTCTTTTTCATTGCGGCGCTTGCTGAAGGTGAGCGCACCCCGTTCGACATACCCGAGGCGGACTCGGAGATTGTTGCGGGCTACATGACCGAATACAGCGGCATGAAGTTTGCGACGTTCTATATCGCGCAGTACATCCTCAACTTTGCGTTGTCGGCGCTTGCTGCCACCGCGTTCCTCGGCGGATGGCAGGGACCAGGAGTCGCGGCGCTGGCGAATATGGGCGGTCCGTGGGTGCATGTCGCGGCGGCGCTGTCGGCATTCTACCTGCTTGCCAAAATCTGGGTTCTGTTCTTTGTGATGATCTGGCTGCGCGGCGCGTTTCCACGGCTGCGCGTCGATCAGTTGATGGATTTTGCCTGGAAACTGTTGCTGCCGCTGGCTTTGGTCAATATTGTGTCCGCATCGCTGATGGTCGGGCTGACGCAGTGGACGAGCGCACAGTGGGGCGGGTTGTTGAGCCTGGATGGGTTTGCGCCCTGGCAGCGCCAATTGATCGCCATTCTGGTGACGGCGATTATCAATATCGCCGCCGCCTACTGGATTCTCTCGATCAATCAGCGCCCGACGCAGGAAGAATGGATCGAGGAAGAATTGGTCGTCGCTTCCTGAGATGCAAGCGCATTATTTATCGTATTGGCGCGCCTTATGAATACGTTGATCACTATTCTGTTCGTGGTCTTTGCCGCGCTTATCCTGACGTCTGCAATCATGACCGTCACGGTGAGGAATATCGTGCATGCCGCACTCTGGCTGATTTCGTCCTTCTTCGGCGTCGGCGCGCTCTATCTGTTGATGGAGGCGGAGTTCCTCGGTGTTGCGCAGGTGCTGATCTACGTCGGCGCGGTGTCGATCCTGATCCTGTTCGCCATTATGCTGACGCGCGATCTCGAAGGAAGCCAGAATCGACAACTGACGCCGCGCTGGTGGATTGCGTTGATCGTGCCGGCAGCGCTGTTCGGTCTCCTGATTGTGCCGACGGTCATGACCCACGCATGGCAACTTCCGCCTCCGCCGCTCGCCGGTCAACCGCCTGCCATCTCCGGTCCACAACAGATCGGCACGGCATTTATGCGCGAGTATCTCCTGCCATTCGAAGTGGCAGCGATCCTGCTGCTGGTTGCGATGATCGGTGCGATTGTCGTCGCCTTCGAGGAGCGGGAGCGCCGCCGCCGGGTGCTGACCCTGGCGGAACAGGTGCGCCTGCGCCAGCAACAACAGCAACCGGCGCCGTCCCCCGAACCGGTAGCGACTGCCATCCAGGCGTCGGAGGCAACCGGCGGTGAGACGTGATGATGGCGGTATCTGGTCGTTCTTCTCTTCTGTGGTTCTGCATCGAGGCGTGTTATGCCGTCAATGACTGAGGCGGTTCCGCTTCCCTGGGTGCTCACCCTGGCTGGCGCTCTGTTCTGCGTCGGGTTGTTCGGCGCCCTCTCGCGGCGCAATACCGTCGGCATTCTGCTTGGCATCGAATTGATGCTCAATGCCGTCAATATCAATCTGGTCGCGTTCTGGCGCTATCTGGAGCCGAATGTCGTCGCCGGGCAGACGTTCGCGCTGTTCATTATTACTGTGGCAGCGGCAGAAGCCGCGATCGGTCTGGCGATGATCATTGCGATCTACCGCGCACGCCAGACGGTCAACGCCGATGAGGTCGATAGTTTGCGCGGCTGACGATTGCCGCCGAACGTTGCGTGGCGGTTGAAGGTTGTGCTGGGGCGTTCGTTCACTCGCTGGCTGAACCACCGAGATACAGAGAACACCGAGGGCGCTATTCGTTTATTCGCTAACGCATTCGTTGACGCACTCGTTCACAAACTGGTAAAACCACCGAGACACGGAGGATACCCAGGGCGCTATTCGCTTATTCGTTGACCCATTCGTTGACGCATTCGTGTATTCGTTGACGCATTCGTGTATTCTTTGACCCATTCGCTTATTCGCTGACACAAGGTCGCCGTATGGGATGGTTTTTGCAGAACGCCTGGCTGATCCCGCTGTTGCCGCTGATCGGGTTTGCAGTCATTACGCTGACGCCAATTCAGCGCAACAAGAACGCGAGCGCCTGGCTGGCGACGCTGTTGATGGTCGGCGCCACGATCATCGCCGTTGGTACAGCCGTCGAAGTCGCCGGCGGCGTGAAGATTGCAATGGACGGCACGGTTGCTGCGCACGCGGAAGAGTCGCACGCCGCTGAACCCGCCGCCGAAAAAGGCGCCGGGCATGGGTTCGAGTGGCGCGATCCGAATATCGTCCGCACAATCCGCTGGGCGCCGGCTGGCGGTGATGTTCCCTTTACGATGGGGTATATCATCGACCCGGCGGTGGCGGCGATGCTGGTGATGGTGACAGTCACCGCCACCTGCATTCACCTGTTTTCGGTCGGCTATATGGCGCATGACCCGCGTCAGGCGCGTTTCTTCTCGTTCATTTCGCTCTTCAGCGCCGCGATGCTGGCGATGGTGATGGCGAGCAACTTACTCCTGTTCTTCATGGCGTGGGAGATTATGGGTCTGTGCTCGTACCTGTTGATTGGCTTCTGGTACGATAAGAACTATGCCGACCCGAATCAGATCACTCCGCGTCAGGCGGCAATCAAGGCGTTCATTACCACCCGCATCGGCGATGTGCTCTTCATGATCGGTCTGGCATGGCTGTGGACCGAAGCCGGAACCCTCGAACTCGGCGCAGGACCGGGGCAGGTGTTCAACCCTGAACTGCTCGAGCGCCTGGCGACGACCACGACCGGCATCGGGATCAGCGCCGCTACCGGCATTGCGCTGCTGATCTTCAGCGGCACGATCGGCAAATCGGCGCAGTTCCCGCTTCACGTCTGGCTCCCCGACGCGATGGAAGGTCCGACGCCGGTTTCCGCGCTCATCCACGCCGCCACCATGGTGTCGGCGGGGGTATTCCTGACGGCGCGCACCTTCCCAATCTTTCAGGTCAGCGATGCCCTGCCGGTGGTGGCGACAATTGGCGCGTTTACGGCGCTGTTCGCTGCACTGATCGCCGTCGGGCAGTTCGATATCAAGCGCATTCTAGCGTATTCGACCCTTTCGCAACTGGGATTCATGGTTGCGGCGCTCGGCATTGGCGGGTGGGTGGCGGCGATGTTCCATCTGCTCACTCACGCCTTCTTCAAGGCGCTGCTGTTCCTTGGCTCCGGCTCGGTCATCCACGGCATGGAGGCGACGGTCGGGCATGACTCGAATACCGCTCAGGACATTCGTAACATGGGCGGGTTGCGCCGCTTTATGCCGGTGACGTTCCTGGCGTATATGGCAGGCTTCCTGGCGCTCGCCGGGTTCCCTGGCTTCGCCGGGTTCTGGAGCAAGGACGAAATCCTGGCGGATGCGTTCCGCGCTAATACGCTGGTGTGGGTTGTGCTCAGCCTGGCGTCGCTGCTGACGGCATTTTATATGACGCGCCAGATTATGGTGGTGTTCTTCGGCTCGTTCCGCGGGCATCATCCGCGACAGCAGCCGTATGCCTTCGTGTCGCACGATGACCATCACCACGAGGCGCACGACCCGCACGAAAGCCCGTGGACGATGACTGCACCGCTGGTCATTCTGGCGCTGTTCGCAGTGTTTGCCGGCGTCGTCAACCTGCCGTTCGACGGTTTCCACCATCTGGCGGATTTTTTCGGGCAGGAAGCCGGAAAACTGAACCTGCTGGTCATGGGGATTTCCAGCGCGATTGCGATTGGCGGCATTCTGCTGGGATGGCTGGTGTACCGTAACGCTTTCGTATCATCCGCCGAGGAAGCCGATCCGCTGGAGCGGATGATGCCTGGCGTCTTTACGGTGCTCAACCGCAAGTTCTACTTCGATGAACTGTATGCAGTGACGGTTGGCGTCGCGACTGCAGTGCTGGCGCGTCTCGGAACCTGGCTCGATGAGCAGGTGATCGACCGCGTGGTGATTGAGACGGGGCGCTTTACCCGCTTTCTGGGGCAGGTCAATTTCATCATCGACGATGCGCTGCTGAACGATGGCGCCGACTTGATGGCAACCGGCACGCAGACCGCCGGTGATCGCACCCGTCGCACGACCACCGGCAAGGTGCAGGATTACGTGGCGCTGGTGTTCGCGGGGGCAGTCGTACTCGGCGTCCTGTACCTGTACCTGGTGCGTTGAGCGTGGAACGGGATCCGTCCGCCCGGCGGCTGAAGCCGCGGGCTACGGGTGCGAAGCCCGCCTGCGCGGGCTAAACGTGGCGATACCGGGCGGCTAGAGGGGGTTCGGGGGTTGCCCCCGAAAGAAAAAATCGGCGGCGGAATGGTTGTGACAGGCGCCGGTGCATGGCGTCCCGCTGACCCAAGAGATCGTTCGTGCGGGCAGGCAGGATGCCTGCGCTTCCGGGAAAAGCATAAGCGGTTACGCGCAGAAGAATCACCCGTGGTGAACTTATGACCTACCTGGCATACGCATCGACACCCTGGCTCACGCTGCTCATCCTGTCGCCGCTGGTCGGGCTGGCGCTGGCAGGGCTGGCAGGCGTGCTGCGACTTGATGACCGGACGGTCAAGATTGGCGCCACTGCGTGGTCGACCATTCCCCTGGCGCTGGCGATCATTGTCTGGGTCGGGTTCAACCCGAATGCGACCGCCGACGGTCAGGGGGTGGTGCAGTTCGTCGAGAAGATTCCGTGGGTGCAGGCGATCCGGGTCGATTATTTCGTTGGTGTGGACGGCATCAGTATGCCGCTGGTCATTCTGACGGCGGTGATGGCGCCGGTGGCGATGCTGGCATCGTTCGGCATCACTGAGCGCGTGAAGCTGTACATCGCGCTCATGTTCCTGCTGGAAGCGGCGATGCTGGGGTACTTCCTGGCGCTCAATTTCTTTTTCTTCTTCATCTTCTGGGAATTCAGCCTGGTGCCGGCGTATTTCCTCATTCAGGGATGGGGGCGCCGCCATGCTGACGCCGCCGACCCGGAGCAACGCCGCCGTAATGCCGCGCTCAAGTTCTTCGTCTATACCATGGCCGGGTCAATCGGCATGCTGCTGCTCTTCCAGTTCTTCTACGTCGCCACGGCTGCGGCCGGCATCCCGACATTCGATCTGATCACGCTGGCGCGTCTGGGTCAGGGGCTGACCGTCGAACGCGCGGCGCTCGATCCGGTGAACCTGACATTGGGTGAGATCATCTTCAACTATGTCGAGCAACTGGGGATTGCCGCTGTGCTTGGGCGCTACCCGCTGCTCTACACATCCATCGCGTTCTGGGCGATCTTTGTCGCGTTCGCAATCAAACTCGGCATCTGGCCCCTCCATACCTGGCTGCCCGATGCCTATAGCGAAGCGCCGCCGGCGGCGTCTATTCTGCTGGCAGCCGTGATGTCGAAGATGGGCGCCTATGGAATGCTGCGCCTGCTGTTGCCATTTGTTCCCGATGCAGCGCAGTATTTTGGTCCGGCGATTGGCGCGCTGGCGCTGATCGGCGTGGTGGCGGGCGCCTTTGGCGCGCTCGGTCAGGTCGGCGGCGACCTCAAGCGCCTGATCGCCTATACCTCGGTCAATCACATGGGGTACGTCGGGCTGGCGATTGCTGCCGCAGCGACCGTTGGCGCAGCGGATGCCGCCACCCGTGCAACAGCGATCAACGGTGCACTGTTCCAGATGGTGGCGCATGGTCTTTCGACCGGTGCGCTCTTCCTGATGGCGGGTATGCTTGCCGAGCGCACCGGTTCCGATGAAATGGGATCGCTCGCCGGGTTGCGCACGACTATGCCGGTTTTTGCCGGGGCGATGGGCGTGGCGACCTTCGGCAATCTGGGGTTGCCTGGGCTTGCCGGGTTCGTCGGCGAATTCTTCATCTTCCGCGGTGTGTGGGCGTCGCTGCCGCTCTTCGCGCTGCTGGCGACAATTGGGCTGGTGGTGACGGCGCTGGCGTTGCTGCGGATGTACGGGCAGATCTTCCACGGTAAAGCCAACGAGCGCAGCGCCATGCCCGACATGCGCCTCGCCGGACGTGAGTTTCTGGCGGTTGCGCCGCTGCTGATTGCGCTCCTGATCCTGGGAGTGTATCCCGCGCCGATTATGGACCTGTCGAACCGGACAGCAACCGCACTGGTGGAAGTGTTCACCCGGGTTGTGGGAGGGGCATAAGCGTCCTATGAACCTGATCGATCTGCCGGCAAATGTGCCGTGGCTTAGCCTGATATGGCTCAGTCTGGCGATACCGACATTCATTATTGCGCTGCTGAAACCGGAGCAGAAGCAGGAAATCCGGATGGTTGGCGCGATCTTCTCGTTCATTTCGCTGGTGTTGACGCTGCTGGTGTATCTGGCGTATGACTACCGCAGCCCGGAGACGTTTCAGTTTCTCGAAGAAATTCCCTGGTTGCCGGAACTCGGCATCAACTACATCCTCGGCGTCGATGGCATCAGCCTGCCGATGCTGCTGCTCAATGGCCTCGTCATTTTCACCGGTGCGCTGATCAGCTGGAACATTGAGGATCGGACCCGCGAGTACTGGGCATTGCTGCTGTTGCTGGCGGCGGGGGTGTACGGCGTCTTCGTGTCGCTCGACCTCTTCCTGCTCTTTATTTTCTATGAACTGGCAGTGTTGCCGATGTACCTGTTGATCGGCATCTGGGGGAGCACGCGCAAAGAGTACGGCGCGATGAAACTGACGCTCTACCTGATGGGTGGATCGGCATTCATCATTCTGGGCATGGTCGCTGTGTATTTCAGCGGCACGCTGCGCACCTTCGACATGCGCCTGCTGGCGCAATCGGCGCTGTTCTCGCGTGATGTGCAGATCATCTTCTTTGTGCCGCTCTTCCTCGGGTTTGCGGTGCTGGCGGGTATGTTCCCGTTCCACACCTGGTCGCCAACCGGTCACGTGGCTGCGCCGACTGCGGTTTCGATGCTGCACGCGGGCGTGCTGATGAAACTGGGGGCGTATGGCTGCCTGCGTGTGGCGATGTGGATCTTTCCCGAAGGCGCCAATTACTGGCTGCTGCCGATTGCCATCGCTACGCTGATCAACGCGGTGTATGGCGCAACTATCGCCATGACGCAACGCGACTTCAAGTTCATGATTGGGTATTCGTCGGTCAGCCACATGGGGTTGACGCTCATGGGTCTGGCAGCGGCGAACACGATCGGCATGACCGGCGCGGTGCTCCAGATGTTCGCGCACGGCGTGATGACGGCGCTCTTCTTCGCGGTCGTTGGGCGAATGGTGTACGACCGGACGCACACCCGGCAGTTTCCCGAACTCGGCGGCCTGTTCACGGTGATGCCGTTTGCGGCGATTGTCTTCATTATTGCTGGGCTGTCGTCGATGGGTATGCCGGGGCTGGCAGGGTTCTGGGCGGAGTTCAACATTTTCATGGGCATGTGGCAACGTTTCCCGCTCATCGCAGTGCTGGCGGGCGTTTCGATCCCGATCACGGCGGGCTACATTCTGATCGCGGTGTACCGGGTGTTCTTCGGCGAAGTGAAAAACCCCGAGTTCCTCCGCCTGCCCGGGTTGACGGCGCAGGAGTATGCCGCCGGCGTTATTCTGGTGGTGGTGCTGATCATCAGCGGCCTCTACCCGGCGTACCTGACCGAGCCGATTGAAGCCAGCATGCAGCCGATTGCCGAGGCGCTAGCGCGCGCCGGAACGCTGGGGATGCGGTGACGGTTGAGGTAGGGGCGCGGCGCTGCCGCGCCCGCACGGACGGCGCGCGGTGCATAGGGAAGGTAGGGGCGCGGTGCTGCCGTGCCCTCCCCGGCTCGCCTGACAGGGTGCAGGGTTGATCGTTGCAGGTGGGAAGGCGAAGATCATATGTCGTTCCAAATCACCGATATTCCACGCATTCTGCCGGAGTTGATGCTTCTGCTCCTGGGGTTGCTGGTGCTCGGCTCCGATGTGCTGACACGCTGGGGACGCGGACCGCAGGCGCAACTCGAACGCGCCAGAGAAGCCGGTCAACTGACTGCCACTGGACTGGGGCTGGTCTTTATTGTTGGGCTGGTGCAGAGCCGCTTTCTCTTTACCGTGCCCGACCCAACTGGCGGGCCGCTGGATGTGCTGTTGACCCTGGGGCGCAATCTGCAGGCGGGCGGACCGGGCGGGTCGCCTCTATTGGGCGCCTTTGCGACTGATGAGTTCACGATGATCGCGCGCCTGACTTTTATTGGCGCGGCGTTCCTGACGACTCTGCTGGCGATGGGGTATCGGTTGACTGCCAACCCTGGCGAGTTCTACGGGTTGTTGATCTTCTCGACGCTGGGGATGTCGATCATGGCGGCGGCGACGGAATTCATTCTGGCGTACCTGGCGCTTGAGTTGTCGTCGATTTCGCTCTACGTGCTCGCCGGGTACTTCCGCGAGAGCGAACGTTCACCCGAAGCCGGGCTGAAATACTTCCTGTTCGGGTCGCTGTCATCGGCAATCCTCCTCTACGGCATCAGCCTGGTCTATGGGTTCGTCGCCAGTGAGAACCAGAAGGCGGGTGGTACGCCGATCGTCGCCACGCTCTTTGCGGAGGTCGGGCGCTTCGCCACCGGCGATGCCGCCAGCAGCCCGCTGCTAATCCTCGGTATGCTCTTCATCATTGCCGGTCTGGGGTACAAGATTTCGGTCGTGCCATTCCATACCTGGGCGCCGGATGTCTATCAGGGCGCGCCGCCGCCGGTGACCGCCTTCCTCTCGACGGCGTCGAAGGCAGCCGGTTTTCTGCTCCTCTACCGGTTGCTGACGACGGCGTTCCCGGGAGCGGTTGGCGCGTCGCGCCTGGAAGAGTTCAACGGTTGGAGCAGCATCCTGGCGATTCTGGCGCTGGTGACCGTGATTGTCGGGAACCTGGCGGCGCTGCCGCAGACGAATGCGCGCCGCCTGCTGGCGTACTCGTCGATCGGGCACGCCGGGTTTTTGCTGCTGGCTGTGCTGCTCTGGTCATCAACGTCGCCTGTGGACCGCACCTTTGGCACGGCTGCCCTGATCTACTACCTGATCGTCTACTCGCTCACGAACCTGGGCAGCTTCGGCGTGCTGGCGGTGCTGACCAATGCGCTGGGCAGCGACGATCTGAGTGCGATGCAGGGATTGTGGCGACGCAACATGCCGCTGACGCTGATGATGACGGTCCTCATCCTCTCACTGGCAGGCATTCCGCCGCTTGCCGGGTTCTGGGCGAAGTTCTTCGTTTTCATGGCTGGCTACCAGGCAGGCGCCGTGCCGCTGGTGACCATCGCAGTGATTATGACCGTCGTCAGCCTGTACTACTATCTGCGCTTCCTCAAAGCCATGTGGATGCTGCCGGCGCCCGAAACTACGCCGTTCAGGACGCCGCCGGTCGCCAACGCGGCAATTATTGTTTCGACCGTGCTGGTGGTATTGCTCGGTTTACTGCCTAATCTGATCTGGGGAACGCTCAGCAGCGCCGCAAGCGTCGCGGCGCGGTAGGGCGATATGACCGTTATCGATGAACAATCAACTGTCAGAAGATTCCGGTTCCTCTCTCCAACCTCGTGAAGCGGCGAGCCACACACCCGGCGGAACGCTGTTTGAGCGCCTGGTCGAACAGGCGCGCGCCATCGATCAGATGCAGCGCGGCGCGCCCCAGAACGATTTCGAGACGCTGGTAGATCGTCTGATCGAGCAGGCGCGCGCAGACGGCGCATTCGACAATCTTTCCGGCGCTGGCAGGCCGCTCTGCTACGATGATGATGCGCTTACCCCCGAAGATATGCGCGCCGGATTCCGCTTGCTGAAGAATGCCGGTTTCGCGCCGCTCTGGATCGAAGCGCGCCGCGATATTGACGCCGAGCGCGCACGCATCTCCGCCTGGCTTCACGACGCCAATCGCCGCTGGTCGCGCCTCCCCTCCGCTCTTCGCTCGCGTTTACGCGCCGAGTACCGCGAGATGCTCACGAATCTGCAACGCCAGATCACTTCATACAATCTTACTGCTCCTCCTGCCGCAGGGCAGATCGAAGGTCTGCGCATCGATGAGGAGATGCGTAAGTTAGGGGAGTAGAAATCACACAGCAGCGCGGGGTACGGGCGGGTCTCACACCCGCCCGTACCCCGTCTGGCTCTGGGATGACGCGCTACTCTTGCGGAGGCCCGTAACTTTGATGGTGTACAATACTACGTTATAGGACACTATTCGAGTCGTGCAAACGTATGACGGACCTGCCATTCCTGACGAATCTGCTGCTTGCCATCAACGATCTCCTGGCATCGGCTGTTCTGATCGTTTCATTCTCACTCCTGGTCTACCTGGTTCTGCAAAATCGCTACACCCCCATCGCGCGCGCACTGGCGGTGTTGCTCGGCGGTATCGTGGTCGTGTTTGGCGGCGATGTGCTGACTCAGCAGGCGCAACGTGAGGAGACGCTGCAATTTCTGCTGCGCGCGCAGTGGCTCGGCATCGTTAGCGTACCGGCCGGGTATATTCACCTGGCAGATGCGTTGCTCGACCTCACCGGGCAAAACCAACTGCGGCGGCGCTGGAGTGTTCCTGGGGCATATGCGCTCAGCGCCGCATTTCTGGCGCTGTCGTGGGGCACCGACCTGATCGTGCACAATGGTGTACAGACCCAACCGGTCGCGCAGTTCAACGCCGGTCCGCTCTTCTGGCTGTTTACCGTCTACTTCGTGCTGGCCTGTCTCATCGGGCTGGCCGCCTCGCTGGGAGTGCGCCAGGCGGCGCTGACGCCGACCCTGCGCCGGCGGATGACCTACCTGAGTCTGACATTCGTCGGTCCGGCGATTGCCGTCTACCCGTTCCTTAGTATTCCAGGACCGGAGTATTTTGTTCCATTTGCGCTGGTTCTGTTTCTGGTGGCCGTTGGCAATATCGCGGTCATGCTGATGACAACTGTGATGGTCTACAGCATTGCATTCCAGGGTCTGCCGCTGCCCGACCGCCTGATCAAGCAGGACTTCATCCGCTGGGTGCTGTACGGTCCCTTCGTTGGCATTAGCATCGCGCTCTTCCTGCGCGCAACGCCGGTGCTGGCGCGCTGGTTCGGGTTGCCGGAGCAGGCGTTGCTGACCGCAGGCGTGGTGATTATGACCGTGATCATGCCGCTGTTTGTCAACCGCCTGAAACCGTACCTCGACGCGCTGGTATATGCGCAGGATCACGCTGAGATCGATTACCTGCGCGCCCTGCCGCGTAACACCTTCACCCAGGCCGACCTGCGCAGCCTGCTGGAGAACACGCTTGTCGTCGTGTGCGGGGCGCTGCGATCAGAGACCGGGTTTGTCGCCGCGCCAGACGATGCTGGCGGTTACACCGTCAAAACGCTGGTCGGATCGCGCCAGGCGGTGCGGCGTTTTGTGAATGAGCATCCATTGATCGATCTGATGGGGCGGTTGTCGCAATTACCGCCGCGACCGGCAGGCGACACGCCGCCAGCCGAGGCGTTCCTGCGTGTCGAAGGGTTCTGGCTGCTGCCGCTCCGCGCTCCTGACGGGGCGTTGCTTGGGTGCCTGGGGGTCGTCTATCCGCACGATGCGCTGAACGCTGATGCGCGACGACTCATCGGAGCGCTGGCGCACCGAATGGAACTGGCGCTCGAGACAGTTCAGATGCAGCAGCGGCTGTTCGACACGTTGCGCGGGTTGGGACCGGATATGCAATCGCTTCAGCATTTGAGCACGCAACTTGAGCAGGCGACGCCGGCATCACTGCAGACGCTCGAATCGGATGTTGCGTCGTTACCCGAGTTCCCACAACTGGTCAAAGAAGCGCTGGCGCACTACTGGGGCGGACCGAAACTGTCGGAAAGTCCGCTCCTGGGGTTGCGGACGGTGCGGCGGGTGCTGGAGGAGCAGGGTGGCAGCCCGACGCGCGCGTTGCAGGCGGTGCTGCGCCAGGCGATTGAGAACCTGCGCCCCGACGCGCAACTCGACCCGTCGGCGCAGGAGTGGCTGCTCTACAATATCCTGGAGATGCGCTTCCTGCAGGGGCGGCGCATCCGTGAGACCGCCGACCGCCTGGCGATGAGCGAGTCCGACCTGTACCGCAAGCAGCGGATCGCCGTGGAGGAAGTGGCACGCCAGCTGGCGTTGATGGAAGAGGCGGCGAATCGGGTGGCGGTGGAGAGGTGACGTTTATTCTCTCCTATTCTACCGTGTACCACATGTATACCCGTGGGACGAATAAAACAAATATCTTCATCGAGGAACGTAACTACGATTACTTCCTGACGTTATACGAGAAATATATTCCCCAGGCAGCCTATACATACGCATATTGCCTGTTGAAGAACCATTTTCACCTCCTCATCAAAACCAAATCCCAAAAAGAGATCGAGACATGGGCGGCTTCCCACAATAAAACGAGGGTAACGCCATCACTCCGGTTTGCCCATGTGCTCAACGCATATGCCAAATCGATTAACAAGGCATATGGTCGTGTCGGAAGCCTCTTCCAGCATCCCTTTGGGCGCGTCATCGTGACCGACAAAGGGTAATTTCGCAACACGATGCTCTACATCCGCCTGAACCCGCGCAAACATGGGTTCGTCGACGACTTTCGCCGCTGGTCGTATTCGTCGTATCCGCTGCTCGTCTCCGACTCACCGACATTCCTGGCGCGCCTCCCGTCGCTCGACTCCTTTGGTGGGCGCCAGTTCTTTGAACAGGCGCACCACGAATATGAACATCATGCCTGCTGGCGGCACGTCGAACTCAAAGAGAACCTCGAGGTGGCCTGACGTTGGGCTGTCCTTCATCCCCCTCCCCGCTCGTGGTACAATACTCGCTACGGTTGACACAAACTATTCCGTTCACGCTTCCGTCTGCATTTCCAGATGTATTGGATAGAAAGGCGATTTCCGTGACCGATACCCTCTACGATGTGGTGGTTGTGGGTGGCGGACCCGGCGGCTATGTGGCTGCCATCCGCGCCGCGCAACTCGGCTTGAAAACCGCGCTCGTCGAGCGCCAGGCGCTGGGTGGCGTCTGTCTCAATGTCGGGTGCATCCCGACTAAGGCGTTGCTCCACACCGCCGATCTGCTCGAGGAACTGCGCGAGGCGAAACGCTTCGGCGTGGTCGTCGAAGGCGTGTCGCTCGACTGGGAAGCGACGCTGCGCCAGAAGGATACGGTGGTCAAAACGATGACCAGCGGCGTTGCTTTTTTGATGAAGAAGAATAAGGTCGATGTCATCAACGGCTTTGCTCGCCTCGCCGGGCGCGGGCAGGTCGCCATCAGCACGGCTGAAGGGCAGCATCGCACCGTCGCAGCAAAGAACATTATCATCGCTGTCGGCGCGCGTCCCCGCGAGATCCCGGCTATCGGCGCGGTGTTCGACAATGACCGGATTCTGTCGTCGACCGGTGGGTTGAGCATCCCCAGCGTGCCGAAATCGCTCCTGGTCGTCGGTGCGGGTGCGATTGGCGTTGAGTTTGCGTCGATGTATCGCTCATTCGGCGCAGAGGTGACGCTCGTCGAAATGCTGCCGCGCGTTGTGCCGCTCGAAGACGAAGAGGTGAGCGCAGAACTCGCGCGCGCGCTCAACCGCCGCGGCATCAAGGTCTTCGCCGGTTCCAAACTCAATAACCTGGAAAAGATCGATGGCGGCGTGATGGCGCGCCTGCTCGATGCGCAGGGCGCCGAGCACGCACTGACCTTCGAGCGCGTATTGGTGGGGGTTGGCATCGTGCCCAACACCGGCGACATCGGGCTGGAGGAGATTGGGGTGGCGCTGGACCAGCGCGGGTTTGTCAAGGTGGATGACCATATGCGCACCAATGTCGAAGGTGTTTATGCCATCGGCGACTGCGCCGTCACGACCCCTTGGCTGGCGCACAAGGCGTCTGCCGAGGGGATCGTCGCCGCCGAAACGATTGCCGGGCACCATACACAACCGCTCGACTACGGGAAAATCCCGTCATGCACCTACTGCAACCCGGAGATCGCCAGCGTCGGGTTAACTGAAGCGCAGGCGCGTGAGCAGGGGTACGACGTGAAGGTTGGCAAATTCGCGTTCACCGGCAACGGCAAGGCGACCATCCTTGGGCAGCGGCAGGGGTTCGTCAAGATCGTCGCCGACAAACAGTATGATGAGGTCCTCGGCGTCCATATGATCGGTCCGCGCGTCACCGAACTGATCGCCGAGGGCGGGCTGGCGCTCTCGCACGAGGCGACTGCCGAGTCGATCATGCGCACGGTTCACGCCCATCCGACCCTCTACGAAGCGATTGTCGAGGCGGCGCACGCTGCAGCGGAAGGCGCGGCAATTCATATGTAATGCCCGCGATGGACGACCTGTGCGCCTTTTTCAGCGAGGGCTTTCGCCCGCAGCGCCCCGGCAGTATGGTACGAATGACCGCACATTGGTAGAACCTGTGAGTAGAGATTGCGATAAAGCACGGATACGCACGGATTGAGACGGATTGGACTATGCACGCCGGAATTGCCTGTCCTGAACGGCTTTCGCACAATCTGTTCCAACGGTGCGATTCCGGCGTTTGGGTTTACGTCGCTCTGTCAGGAAGAGGATATACGCCATGCCGATCATGATCAACCTGACTTCCGCCGAACATGGCGGTACATCGCTCTCATGCGGCACGCACGGCGACTGCGGCATCAATTGCGATTGCGGGTGCCCGTATACCGGCATGGAAGAGAAGGGCAAAGTCGAGTTGATCGCCGATGTCGAACGCCGCTACCCGAATGAGTGGCTGGTCTTCGTCATTCCACCCGGCGAAGATGACTTCGCCCCCGAACGCGGCATGCTGGTGGCTCACAGCGCCGACGACGCCGAGGTGTTCGAGGCGATTACGCGCATCACGCACAATCAGGTGGTGCATGTCTATTTCAACGGAACGTTTGAAGCGTACCAGGAGTGGATGGGTGAGGGGGATGAAGGTGGTAGGGTTGAAGGTGTTGCATGTTGAACGTACCCGTCCCTTGAGGTTTTTGCCGCTGACCGTGTGCTGTCGTAGAACCTCGTCGGCGAAACGATCGTTACCCTGATGGCGCGCGTCCCGACCTCCAGGGTCTCAGGGCCAGGACGCGCGGCGGGTCAAGGGTTGCGAGTGGGTCTCTCTATGGCTCTGTGGTGAATTCACAAGTACGGAGAGCGAAAGGTGCGAATTGATTACAAATCTAGATTTCCCTTGTGCCCCTCCGTATACGCGCGGAGCACGGCGGCGGCGACATTGGCGGGTGCATGTGCGCCTTTGGGTAGGCGGAACGGCGCTTTGAGCCACAGCGGGGTATCCACTGCACCCACCCGCACATTCGTAACGCGCCGGTCACGCACCTCTTTCCCCAGCACTGTCACATAAGCGTCGAGCGCCGCCTTGGACGCCGCATAAGCGCCCAGTTTCGGCAACATAATCCGGTCAACGTAGGCGCCAATGAACACCAGATGCCCCCCTGCCGGAACCAGTGCCAGTGAGTGAGTTACTGCCAGGTGCGCGCCAGTGACATTCGCGCTCAGAATGCGATCCCATTCGGCGGCGGTCGTATCGGCCAGGGGTTTGCCGAGCATGTCGCCGGCTGCATAGACCCAGAGATCCACGGCGCTTTCCGACTGCTGCGCCGCCCACAGCGCCGCCGCCGCCACATCCGCATCGCGCGCCAGGTCGGCGCTGTATACTTCGGCTGCCGCGCCGCTCAGCACCGAAGCATCGCGCGCAATGCCCAGCACGCGCCAGCCATGCTCGCTCAGGGTATCTACCAGCGCGCGACCGATGCCCCCAGCCGCGCCCCAGATCAGTGCCGTTTGCATATGGTTCCTCCATCCTCTTTGCTGAATGTACGTTGAGATCGGGCATATGGATGGAGATAACGTCTATGCTCTTGTGATGGGCGACGACCGTCTGTACATAGGCGGCGCCTTCATGAATGCTGGCGGCAACATAGACGCTGACCGGATCGCCGCCCGTTTGATCGCCAGGGTGTGCCTGCCGCTGGTCATTCGCCAGCAAGGTTCTCACACGACCGGAATTTCCGTATGCCTGACACATGTGCGGCGCTGGCTGAGCCTGTCGAAGCCAGCGCCGCACGCCAGGATCGAGCGTTATGCCCAGGATCGTCGAATGTTGCTCAGTGCTCGGCGCTCAGTTCCTGGTTCTTGGTTCCTGTTTCTTATAACCCCTATCTCCTGATTCCTGACTCCTAACCCCTAACCCCCTAACCCCTACCCCTGCGCCCACGGATACGCCCAGCCATGTACAAAGGCGTGTTCCTTGAGCGCCTCCAACTCGGCATCGCTCAGGAGGATGCCGTCGGATGCCGCACAGTTCGCCTCGACGCGCGCGACACTGCGCATTCCCGGAATGACCGTCGAGACCGCCGGGTGACTCAGGCAGAACTTCAGCGCCAGCGCCGCCAGGGTTGGCCGATCCGGCGCCAGGAACTGTTTGAGCGCCTCCACGCGCGGCGCCGCCGTCGCCAGGCGTTCGGGGGTCAGCCATTCGGCGCGCCAGTCGCCCGGCGCAAACCGGTAATCCGGCGTCAATCCGCCGGTCAGCAACCCTTCCTCGAACGGAACCCGCACAATAATGCCGATATTGTGCGCCTGTGCGGCTGGCAACAACTGTTCCGCCGGTCGCTGCTCGAAGATGTTGTAGATCACCTGCACGGTGTCGAGCAACCCGGCTTCCATCGCTCCAACCGGACCATACGGGTCCCAGTCGTTGGACGAGACGCCGAATGCCCGCACTTTGCCCGACTCTTTCAGCCGGCTCAGCGCCTCGTACCATTCCGGTTGATCGGTGTACGGCGGCGTCCAGGCGTGAAGTTGCTGCACGTCGATATAATCGGTGTTGAGGTTGCGCAGGCTTTGCTCGGTGCATTCAACAATCCAGTCGGCGGGGAAGGTTTCATGCACCGGTTCGTGCGGTAGCACGGGCCAACGGTAGGTTTTGGGCGGGATTTTGGTGGCAATGACGATCTGATCGCGGACATCGCCGAGGGCGCGGGCGATCAACTGTTCGCTGTGCCCATCGCCATAGCCCAGCGCCGTATCGAAGAACGTCACTCCCAAGTCATAGGCGCGGCGCAGCGCGCGGATCGCCTCGTCGTCGTTCTGCGGACCCCAGCCGCCGCCGATGCCCCACGCACCAAACCCGATCTCGCTCACGGTAATGCCGGTTCTGCCCAGTGTGCGATAACGCATACCGATACTCCCTTTATTCATCGTTGCGTTTCTTCTCGCTCTCATTACTCTTTCCGCCTTCGCGCAAACGTTCCGCAAAGGCGCGCAACCGCGCCATCACTCGCCCATTGACGCTGTCCGGCGGATACTCGCCATCCGCGCCGCGCTCACCAGCCGGCACGCCGGTCAACAGCGCAATGCCCTCATCAATGTTGGCTGCCGTCCAGATGTGGAAACGCCTCTCGCGCACCGCGTCCACCACATCGCTGCGCAGCATCAGGTTCTGCACATTCGCCTGCGGTATGAGCACCCCCTGCTCTCCCGTCAGGCCGCGCACCCGGCAGATGTCGAAGAACCCCTCGATCTTCTGGTTCACCCCGCCGACCGCCTGGATCTCGCCGCGCTGATTGACCGAGCCGGTGACGGCGATGCTCTGGCGCAGCGGCAGTTCGGCAAGCGCCGAAAGCAGCGCAAACAGTTCCGCCGCCGAGGCGCTGTCTCCATCAATGCCTTCATAACTCTGCTCGAAGACCAGCCGCGCCGCGAGGGTCAGCGGACGCTCCTGCCCGTACCGTTCCGCCAGGTAGCCGCTGAGAATGAGCACCCCCTTGCTGTGGATCGGTCCTCCGAGTTTCACCTCGCGTTCGATGTCGAGAATGGCGCCGCGCCCCGGCCCGACGCTCACACTGATACGGCTTGGTCTGCCGAACGTATAGTCCCCCAGGCTCAACACCGACAGACCGTTGATCTGACCGATCTTTGCGCCTTCTGTATCGATCAGAATGATGCCGCGGTCGATCAACTCCTGAATGCGCGCCTGGATCATGTTCGAGCGGTACACTTTCTCTTCAAGCGCACGAATGACGTGTCGCCCCAGAATCGCGTCGCACTGCTCCTGCGCCGCCCAATAATTCGCCTCGCGCACTACATCGGTCAACGCGCCGAAGTGGGTCGAGAGGCGCTCCTGATCGTCGGCAAGGCGCAGCGAGTGCTCCAGCAGACGCGCCGCCGCCTCTTCGGTGACCGGCAGGAGTTTTTCGCGCTCGCAGAAGCGCCGAAACAGATGGAGCGACCCGCGCAGGTTCTCCTCATTCAGCGGCATGCTGATGTCGAAATCGGCTTTGACCTTGAACAGTGTCGAAAACTCGTCGTCATAGGCGGCGAGGAGATAGTACGGTGGCGGCGGTCCCACCAGCACAACCTTGAGTTCGAGCGGAATTGGTTGCGGACGGAGACTCTTGACCGTCGTCAGACCCAGCCGGTCAGCCAGTTCTTCGATCTGAATCTCGCGGGTGCGCAGGGCGCGTTTGAGTCCGTCCCAACTGAAATAATCGCGCAGCAGGTCTTCTGCCTCAATGACAAGGAACCCGCCATTCGCGCGGTGGAGACTGCCGGGCTTGATCATCAGGAAGTCGGTGTACAGTGCGCCGAAGTGCGTTTCTTTCTCGATCCGTCCGAACAAATTGGGGTAGGTTGGATTGTATTCCACGACCACCGGCGCCCCCTGCTGGCGGCTGTTATCGATCAGAACGTTCACCTGATACTTGCGAAACGGCAATTCTTTGAGCCAGGGGACCGACGCCAGATCGACCTGCGTCTCGCCGGCAGGCTGCTGCTGCCCGCCGGATCGGAAGGGGTCGGGGTTCTCCTGGATGTCCTTCTGCATTGCTTCGAGGAACGCAACGACATCGGGCAGGTCGGCGTACTGTTCCTGCAGGTCGTCGATCAGCCCGCCGACGATATACTCGACGACCTGGCGGTCGATTTCTTCCATACGCTGGCGCGCAATCCGTTCTGCGGCGCGCACCTGTTTCATGACATTCTTGAGTTCTTCCTGGAGCATGGCGCGGCGGTGCAATAACTCCTCGCGCTGTTCGGGCGTCATTGCCTGGAATGCGGCGTCACTGAGCGGTTCACCATTGGCAATCGGGATGATCATGATGCCGACCGGACCGGCCTGGAGGACGAATCCCTGTTGTGCGGCGCGTTCGCTGATCTGACTGAGGAGGGCTTCACGGCGGGAATTGAGGTCGTGCAGCACCTCATCGCGCCGCGCCGCATACTCATCACTCTCGAAGGCGCGCGGCAGTTCGGCGCGCAGATGGGCAATCATCAGATTCACATCCTGTTGCAAACGTCGCCCCCGTCCGGGAGGGAGGCGGAGCGCCTTCGGCTGATATGGGTCATCGAAATCATTGACATAACACCAATCCGAAGGGGTCGGGCGGCGCTGCGCCAGCTCTTCGATAAACGCCTGCACCGCCGTCATCTTGCCGATGCCGGGCGGACCGGCAGCGTAGATGTTGAACCCGCCGTTCACCATGTTGAGACCGAAACGCAGTGCAGCGACAGCGCGTTGCTGACCGATGATGCCGCTGTCTCCCGGCGGCGCTTCGGTCGAAGGAAAGGCAATCTGCGCGGGGTCGAAGGAGCGGCGCAACCGCTCAGGAGGAAGTTCTGTAGCCATGGAGCATCCTCATCGCTCGTGCTGACAGGCGTCAGCCACATGGGACATTGTACTACGATCCCTGGCGCGCAAGCGCGATCAGCGACAGAAACTCGAAGCCGACCTGCGCCGCCAGATGGACGGTGATCTGCCCGTGATCGAGGGCGGGGAGCACTTCCACCACATCGCCGCCGACCCAGCGCACACCGGTGCAGGCGCGCAGGTACGCCAGCCCCTGGAAACTGGTCGGTCCGCCGACTTCTGGCGTGCCGGTTCCCGGCGCGTATGCGGGGTCGAAGAAATCGATGTCGAACGACAGAAACGTCGGGCAATCGCCGACGCGCGCACGCACCAGATCGCCAATCTCCTGCGGCGAGCGACTGAGGAGTTCGGTGGTGGTCAGCATTGCAAACCCCATATCGCGCGCCATTTGCAGGTCTTCACGACCGTAGAGCGGTCCGCGCATGCCGAGTTGCACCGAGCGTTCGGGGAGGATCAACCCTTCTTCAACGGCGCGGCGGAACGGCGTGCCGTGGGTATACTTCTGTCCGCCGTAGTAACTATCCCACAGATCGCCGTGCGAGTCGAACTGCACAAGCGCGAGAGGACCATACACCGCCGCCAGCGCGCGGAGTTCCGGCAGCGCCACGCTGTGATCGCCGCCAAGGCACAGGGTCACAATCCTGGCTTCCGCCAGTGGGCGGAGCGTGGCGGCAATAGCGGCATGGCTTTCCTGAATGAAACCCGGGACGACCGGCGCATCACCATAATCGATGCACGACAGGCTGGTAAACACATGCACATCGAGTTCCGGGTTGTACGGTCGCAACAGCACCGAGGCGCTACGGATCGCTTCTGGTCCAAAACGCGCCCCGACTTTGAACGTCGCGCCGGTATCGAACGGCAACCCGACAATAGCAACATCCACATCTTCGGTCGTCTGAAGACAGGGCAGACGGGCAAAGGTGCGAACACCGGCAAAGCGCGGCGAGGCGAGGGAGTCGGCAGGTTGGTAGCGCGGCATGGTTCACTCCTCTAGCGTTGTGGTGATATTCCGTGTGTGGGAAGTATAGTGCCGTTTGAGGAGCGTGAGATCGAGTTTGTCGACCGGCGTTCATGGTCGTGAAATCTGCTGCGCCTGTCTGCGCAGGTGACGGTTCGGTCGCAGTCGTTGCAGGTTCGATGTCGAGCACCACTTTCTGGTTGACATACAGATGCTCCATTCCGATAATGCGTTTTGGCGAGTTGCGTTGTCCTTTACTGGAACGGCCTGCACCATGCACCTTCGTCAACAATCCTCGCGCAGGGTTCGCCTGGCGTTGGCGATCCTCGTGATCACCCCGCTCCTCTGCATCGGCGGAACCGCTACCGCCATCATTGCTTTGGAGCGCGTGCGTGATCGGGAAGTTGCCGCCGCCGAGGCGCGCTGGCGCATGCATGGTTTTCCCCACTACGTCATGACACTCGAAGAACTCAACTGCACCATCGAGATCGAAGTAGTCAACAGGCGCGTGGTGCGCGTGAAGCCGCTGGAGCGTTGTCAGCGCGACGGGCGCACCGTTGAGGACCTCTTCGCCCTTGCGCGACGCAACGGCGATACCGGCATGCGCTGCATTACCCTGGGGTGCGCCTGCGATGATCGATTGTCGGTGGAAAGCGTCTTCCACCCGCAGCTGGGGTACCCGATTTCTATCTATGTACGGATCGAGGCGCGCCCCAACTGGCAACACCCGGATGCCTGGCAGTATCTTATCACCCGCGGTCGTCCCCCTGCATGCACTATGATGGCAGGCGACAAACTGCTGCGCGTCATCAGTTTGCGATCACTCCCTTGAAGATTATAAATGTTTGAGGGGGGAACGAGTCTTCAAGTGTTCGGAGGGTTCAGGCATGAGAGGGGAGCACCTCCTTGACCCGCCGCGATACGGCGTTTCCTGACGAATCATGATGGTACTCCTATGGAGCGATCAAACAAAACCCGGACGCTCAAGGACGTAGAGCGGCTGACGTTGGCTGAGCCTGTCGAAGCCGGTTGAGCCTGTCGAAGCCAACGTCCGCCGCAAGACAGTCAACACGGGCAATGATTGTGCAACATCTGGTTGATTACTCTATGAGACATCCCATAGTTGACAAGTACACGCTAAGACGTTAGAATACCCGGAAACTCCTGTTTTCCCATAAGTATGTTATAAGAAGACCCCTCTCATGAAGTGAAGGAGGTAATCGTATGATTGCTCGATCCTGAGTTTTTTCCTTTCCTCTCCGCTTCGGATCATACTTTTCGCTCCTGAACCGATGCTCGACATCATCTGACACACTACGAGGAGGTACCTGTGTCCCAGTCACGCACCCTGAGTCGTCGCAGATTCCTGACCCTGTCAGCCATGACCGCTGCCAGCGCCGCGATTGCTGCATGTGGCGGCGGGCAACCCGCACAGGCGCCGACGAGCGCACCGGCGCCAACGGCGGCGCCAACCACGGCGCCGGCGCCAACGGTCGCTATTCCGCCCACCACGCCGCCCCAGGCGACAGCAGTACCCCAAGCCGTGAGCAAGTACAAAGAGGCGCCCGAACTCGCCAAACTGGTCGCCGAGGGCAAATTGCCGCCAGTCGATGAACGTCTGCCGAAAAATCCGTATGTCGTGCCACACAAATGGCTTACCGTCGGCAAATATGGCGGGACGCTCAACTTTACCAACTCATGGGGACCTGACGGGATGGCGACGATCGTGCAGGAGAGCCAGTATGGTCATTCGATTCTGCGCTGGCTTGATGATGGTTTGAAAATCGGTCCGGGCCTTGCCGAGAGTTGGGAAGCGAATGCCGACGCCAGCGAATGGACGTTCAAGTTCCGTGAAGGACTGAAGTGGTCGGACGGTCATCCCTGGACAGTCGATGACATCCTTTACTGGTGGGAGTACATGGTTGGCGGGAATGGCAAGGAGAAGGAGTTTCCCGCAGGGCTGAAACCGATTGAGCCGCCGCCGGACGAGGGACGCTCCGGCACGGGGACGCTGGCGACCCTGATCAAGGTCGATGACTATACCCTGACGATGAAGTTCGATGCGCCCGCGCCGTTGACGGCGGATCGCCTGGCCATGTGGGTGAATGCCGGCATTGGACCGCGCTGGATGGCGCCGCGCCATCACATGGAGCAGTTCAACCCCGTGCTCAACCCGGATAAGTACAAGGACTGGGACGAGCACACCAAGCGTATCCGTTTCGTCACCAACCCCGATTGCCCGACCATGACCGGCTGGAAGTGCGAGAGTTTCGAGGAGGGCGTGCGTGGCGTCTACACCCGTAACCCGTATTACTGGTGCGTTGACGCCGAAGGCAATCAACTCCCCTACATCAACCGCATTATCTCGACCACCTTCCAGAACAGCGAGGTCGAAAAACTGAACGTCATCCAGGGCAAGAGCGACTTCTCCCATCACTGGGTGCTCAGCCTCGATGATGTGCCGAACCTGCGCCAGAATGCCGATGCTGGCGGTTACGAGGTGCGTTTCTGGGAGAGCGGGTCGGGATCTGGCACATCGTTCTTCTTCAGCTACGACTACAACGATCCAAAGTGGCGTGAACTGATCCGCAACCCGAAGTTCCGCCAGGCGTTGTCGCTGGCGTTCAACCGCGCCGAATTGCAGAAGACGCAGTACTTCGGCACCGGTGAATTGACGACCGGCACCTTCAGCCCGAAGGCGATCGAGTACAACATTGATGAAAAAGGCAACCCGGATCGCGCCAATGCACGCTACCGCGAATGGCGCGACAGTTACGTGGCGTTCGATCAGGAACGGGCGAAGGCGCTCCTCGATGAAATCGGCGTCAAAGTCGGCGCTGGCGGCTTTCGAACCTTCCCTGATGGTTCGCCGCTCGACATCCAGGTGATCGTCGCATCCAACACCGGCAAGAACATCATCGCTCAGAATGAGCAGATGATCCGCGACTGGGGACAGATTGGCATCAAAGCGACACTCACGCCGGTGCCGCCGCAGGGTCGCCGTGACGACTGGTTTGCAGGCAAGTTGATGTCGAATGCTGACTGGGGCATTGGCGACGGACCAAACCATCTGGTCTACCCGCAGTGGCTTGTGCCGATTGAACCGGAACGCTGGGCGCCGCTCCACGGACAGGGATACCAGTTGCGCGGCACTGCCAGCGAGAAGGAAGGATTGGACAAAGAACCCTGGCAGCGCGCCCCTGCCCGGATCGTGCCGTCCGACAAGGACTTCGATCCGGTTATCGCCAAACTGCACGAGATCTACGATAAGACGAAGGTTGAGCCGGAATTCCTGAAACGCACGCAAATGGTTTGGGAGATGATGAAGATCCATGTCGAAAACGGGCCATTCGTGCAGGGTTCGGTGGCCAACTTCGACCGCGTGTTCGTCGTGAAAAAAGGGCTGATGAACGTGCCGAAGAAGGAAGACCTGGCGCTCGGCGGCTTTACCGATCCCTGGATCCACCCCACGCCGGCGGTCTATGACCCCGAAGCCTGGTATTGGGACGATCCATCGCAGCATACGAGTTGAGGTGCGGGATACCGGAGGGGCAGGTTGCAGACCTGCCCATATCCACCGGAGGGGTAGGTCGCAGACCTGCCCGTATCCAGAGGTTCAACCGACATGGCCACCTTCCTGGCTCGACGCATCGTCTACATGGTCATCACTATGATCCTGGCGTCATTCATTGGGTTCTTCCTGATCGAACTACCGCCTGGATCGATTGTGGATATCAAGATCGACCAGTTACGCGCGCAGG
Organism: Roseiflexus sp.; assembly: GCF_057785375.1. Taxonomy (NCBI): domain Bacteria; kingdom Bacillati; phylum Chloroflexota; class Chloroflexia; order Chloroflexales; family Roseiflexaceae; genus Roseiflexus; species Roseiflexus sp. The sequence goes on along the minus strand of NZ_JBYNRX010000082.1, from coordinate 19,913 downwards.
GGGGCAATGTGCCCCAGGATCAGATCGAGGCGCTCAAGCGGCGCTATGGCGTTGATGATCCGCTGCACATCAAGTACTGGAAGTGGGTGTCGCGCACCCTTCAGGGCGATTTTGGCACATCGTTCGAGACCGATACGCCGGTCGCCGGGATTATTGCCCAACGCCTGCCCATTACGTTTGCTCTGACATTCGGGACGGCGCTGTTCGCCTGGCTCATTTCGGTCCCGCTGGGAGTCTACCTGGCGACGAATCGCGGCAGCATACCGGATTACATCATTACGTTCGTGCAGTTTCTCGGCATTGCCATTCCCAACTTTGCACTGGCGCTCATTCTGATGGTCTTCGCGGCGCTGGTGCTGCGGCAGGACGTCGGTCTTGGGTTCTTTTCACCGCAGTATGTCGGCGCGCCCTGGAGTTTCGCTAAGTTTCTCAATTTGCTGAGCAATCTGTGGATCCCAGTGGTGGTGCTTGGCGCCTCCGCCACTGCCGGGTTGACGCGCGTTATGCGCGCCAACTTGCTGGACGTGCTGAATGCTCAGTATATTCAGACCGCCCGCGCGAAGGGGTTGCAGGAGCATGCCGTCGTCTGGAAACATGCAGTGCGCAACGCCGTCCATCCACTGATCATGAGCATCGGGTATCTGCTCCCGGCGATTGTCGTCGGTGATGCGCTGGCAGGCGTGATCCTCAATCTGCCGACGCTCGGCGCGCTCTACCTGCGCGCGTTGCAGGCTACCGATATGTATCTTGGCATTACGATCCTGATGATGCAGTGTATCATGTTGCTGCTCGGCAACCTGATTGCCGATCTGCTCCTGGCATGGGTCGATCCGCGGGTACGGTTGGAGTGATTGAGACGGATCTGCAATGGCAACGATCGCAAAAGACGCACCATCGCAACCCGAACGCGCACGAAAGTTTGATGATGTCGGGCAACTGTCGCAATTCCAGTTGATCTGGCGTCGGTATCGCAAAAATCATCTCTCGGTCATCGGTGCGATTGTACTGATCGTCATGTATTTGATGGCATTCTTTGCCGATTTTATTGCGCCGTATGACCCGAACGAAATCGATGCGAGTCATCAATATGCGCAGCCCTCGACGATTGTCTGGGCAAACGGCGGGCTGGCGCTTCAGGGCATGCGTCAGATCGTCGATTCGGTCAACTTCCAGATCATTTACGAACCCGATCCCGATGTCACGTATCCGATCCGTCTGTTGGTGCGCAGCAGTCCATACGTGATGTGGGGCTTCATTCCGCTCGACATCCATCTGTTCGGCGTCGAGGCCCCCCCTGAAGCCAATGCCAAGATCTTTCTCTGGGGCGCCGACCGCCAGGGCCGCGACCTGTTCTCGCGTGTGCTCAAGGGCGCTCAGATATCACTGACGATCGGCTTCTTTGGCGTGATGATCAGTATGGTCATCGGCTCGATCGTCGGGACGGCATCAGGGTACTTTGGCGGCTGGATCGACAATATCATCCAGCGCCTGATCGAGTTGATCCAGACCTTTCCGTTCATCTCGCTTTTCATTGCTATTGCTGCGGCGCTGCCGGTTACCATGCCGGTGGTGCAGCGCTATATGCTGATCACCATTATTCTGGCATTTATCACCTGGACAAGTTTTTCGCGCGAGGTGCGCGGCAAGGTGCTGAGTTACCGCAACGCCGATTACACGGCAGCGGCGATTGCCGCCGGCGCATCGCACTGGCGCGTCATTACCACCCATATGATTCCGAATGCGATGAGCCATATCATCGTCGTTGCATCGTTCGCAGTGCCGGGCGCAATTGCTGCCGAAACCGCGCTCAGTTTCCTCAACCTGGGCATGCTGCCGCCCGCCGTCAGTTGGGGTGTGCTGCTGCAAGATGCCCAGCAGATCAAATCGGTCACCCTCTATCCGTGGCTGCTGATCCCGCTGGGGGCTATCGTTCTGGCGTCGTTGTGTCTGTATCTGCTGGGTGACGGGCTGCGCGATGCGGTCGATCCGTATGCGTGAGCATATGGATTGTATGGTATCATTGCCGCTGGCTCATTCATCACAGAGAACAGGTACATCGAGGATCAGCATGCGAACCGTTCCCTTCCTGCGCGCAGCGGCTGTATTGATCGCGCTGACCGTGATCGCGTCCCTGGTGGCGCCTGCCGCCGCTGCACCGCCTCGCGCCCCCGCCGCTTTCGAGCGCGGTACGATCACCCGTCGCCCCTATGTGGTCATGATTGACAACCATCCGAACGCTTACCCGCAAACCGGCCTCGACCAGGCGGCGGTCGTGTTCGAGGCGCTTGCCGAGATGGGGATCACGCGCTTTATGGCGGTGTACGTCCCCGGTGTTTCGCCCGATATTCCGTCGATCGGTCCGGTGCGTAGCGCGCGGCTCTACTTCGTGCGCTGGGCGATGGGCATGCACGGGATGTACATCCACGCCGGCGGCGCTCCCGATGCGCTCAAACGCGCGAGGGAAGCGTCTGAGATCATCGATGTCGATGCGCTGGCACGTTCTGGCGGCGCCTACTTCACTCGCATTCGCGCACGGAAAGCGCCGCATAACCTCTATACCAGCACTGCGCGCCTCGAGCAGGCGGCGGCGCGCTTTGGCAACGCCGCGATCAACGATCCTGAACTGGGGTTCCTGATCAAAGCCGAAGCGCCGCCGGATCAGCGTCCGGCAGCGCAGGAACTTGACTATTTCTTCATCTACCGCCAGGACACCGCCGGCTGGACGTATGACCCTGCCGGCAACGTCTACCTGCGCCTGCGTCGCGGCAAACCGGCGATTGACGCTGCAACCCGCGAGCAGTTGCGTGCCCGCAATGTCGTCGTCATCGAAGTGCAGGAGCGCCCCATCCCCGGCGACCCCAAAGGGCGCATTCAGCAGGATGTGATCGGCAGTGGTCCGGGAGTCCTGTTCCAGGATGGCGTGGCGCTCGACATCACCTGGCGCAAGGACTCTGAAGCTGCACCACTGCGCTTTTACCTCGCCGATGGCAGCGAAGCCGCGATGAACCCCGGGCAGGTGTGGATTGCGGCGGTGCCGAAGTTGAGCAACCTGACGATTAAGTAGTCTCGATAGGAACTCATCAACCATGCACAGGCGCCGGAACTGTGGGGTCTCGCAGCTTCTGTCCGCTTATCTGCATCACATCAGCCGGAGCATCCAGATTTCCTGTCAGTCATCGAGCGCGCCCGGTTCCCGGGGTCCAAGCACGATTTGTCAGGCGACAACCGTACGCTCAGCCCGGCGCTGAACCATCGGGCTGAGCGTACGAAGGGCGCTGCCGCGCCATCGCCCCGGTGTGGACGCATGCCCAGAGCCAGCCCCGCGTCAGCGGGGCTTCGTTCGTTCAGCGCGGACGTTCACGTCCGCGCGTATGCCGCTGGTCGGGATTGGCGGCGAGGAGTGGCAGGGATAGCCCCGTCGTTTCCTGACAAAATCTGAACCGCCAGGAGGCTTTATCCGCCGCCGGATCGGACTTTCAAGAAGAAAAAATCGCTGTATGAAGCGAACGGTATTGCTTCGGCGCCTTCGCTCACACGGTTGCGAGTTGCTGAGAGAAGGATCCGTACGTGAATTGTCAGGCGTAGCCGGCGCTTCGTGCTCAAGCCCTCGCTCATGTCAGGTCAGCCCCGTAGGGGCTTTCACGCGCTTAATGAGGGCTTGAGACAGCAGCGCCTCATCACTTCACTTCGCCGCTGCCGGCATCGACGGCGGCGCTTCGCCGGTCTGCAGCAGCCGGATGGCATAGAAGAGCTGGTTGTCGGCGCAGGTCGTCGCTCCCGGCGGCGGCTGGCGGTCGCCAACGCACAGCGTCTGGGTCTCGGGGGCTTCGGCATAGGGAATGACGTACTGCGGCGTGATGCCGACTTTGTCGATCTCGGTGCGTGCCGGGGTGAGCCAGTGCGCAAACGTGATCCGTGCACTGCTGCCGTCGCTCAGATGGTAGATGTTCTGCACCGATCCCTTGCCGAAGGTCTTCTCGCCGATCAGGGTTACATTGGGGCGGCTGTCGCGCAAGGCGCCGGCGACGATCTCGCTCGCGCTGGCGGAACCGCCATTGACTAGCACGACGACAGGAACATCGAAGGCGCGTATGTCGCCGCCGACGGTGCGGATTTCGGCGATTTCGCCTTTGCTATTCTGCTCGTAGAGCGCCACGCCACTGTAGAACCGTCCGAGGACGGCGCGCGCCTGGTCGAGGAAGCCGCCGGGGTTGTTGCGCAGGTCGAGGACGATGCCGTTCGGCGCTTGCGGCAGCAACTCGCGCAGCGCCTGATCGAATTCGGGAACGGTGTTGGCTTTGAATTCGATGATGCGGATGTAGGCGATTCCGCCATCGACGAGTTGGGCTTCGACGCCTGGCACCACAATGTCGGCGCGCGTCAGCGTGACGTCGAACACCTGATCACCCGGTTGCCGCCGGATGGTCAGGCGCACCTGCGTGCCGGCTTGCCCGCGGATTTTCGCTGCCACTTTCACCGCTGCTTCATTGATGTCGAGACCTGCGATCATCGGCGCAACCGGTTCGCCATCGATCGCCACGATTTCGTCATCCTGCCTGAGACCGGCGGTATCGGCCGGCGCGCCTTTGATCGGTTTGTAGAGAAACGCCCGTCCGTCGGTGATCCGCAGGTATGTGCCGATACCGCCCATGCGTCCCTGCATATGCTCGTTCGTCTGCGACGCCAGCTCCGGTTCCTGGTAAACGGTGTACGGGTCGTCGAGCGACGCCAGCATGCCGGTGATTGCACCGCGGATCATGCGGGTGTGGTTGATCCGGTCGCGCTGGTAGAACTCGGCTTCGACCAGGTTCCATACTTCCCAGAAGACACGGAACTGTTGCCGCAGTGAGGGCGGCGTCTCCTGGTTGGCAACCAGGCCCGGTCCGATCACCGGAACCAGGCGCGTGATCGAGATGCTGTCGGCAAAGACGGTCGCGCTGACCCAACCGCCGGCGAACCCCGCCAGGAGGAGGAGCAGTGCCGCGGCAAAACGACGAGGGAACCGGAAACGCAAGGACATGGCAACCCTCCTGGGATGGATGACGGATTTCGGTGGAGGAGGGGCGGGTCTCAGACCTGCCCCCACGCCTTCGGGAGGGGCAGGAGGGGCAGGTCTCAGATCTGCTCCTGGGAACCTGCCTCGACGCCCGCCGGCAATTCCGTCATCCCAGCTCGTACATGATGATCGCGGTGGCCACGATGGGCGCCGTCTCGGCGCGTAGCGTGCGCGGACCAAGCGACACTCTCATGATACCATGTCGTTCGGCGTAAGAGCGCTCGTCGTCGGTCAGTCCGCCCTCCGGTCCGCTGAAGATGCCCAACGTTGCTGGCGGTGCGTCGCGGCGCAGGGTGTGCAGCGCTGCTGCAAGCGGTGTGGCGTTATCTCCTTCCCACAGGAGTAGTGCGGGGGAAGCGGGCGTGGACTGTGTGCATGCTTTGGCGAAGGTGAGCGTCGCTGCCAGGTGCGGCAATCTGCCGCGCCGCGACTGTTCGGCGGCTTCGCGGATAATTCGCCGCCAGCGCACCAGGCGACGTTCATCAGGCGGGGCGTCGATGCTGCGCGTGCAGAGGATTGGAACGAACGCCGCCGCGCCCAGTTCGACCCCCTTCTGCAATGCCCACTCAAACCGTTCTGCCCGGATAATCGGCAGGTAGATCGTCAGGGCAAGGCGTGGCTCACCGCCGGCCACTTCACGCGATTCGATGGCGCCGCTCACCGTGCCGCGCCGGTCAACCGTTTCCAGCGCGACGGTGTACTGCCATCCCTCGCCGTCCAGCAGCACAACGCGGTCGCCGCGCCCCAACCGCAACACGTTCGCCAGTTGATGCGCCAGGTCGGGATCGAACAGACGCACCCGCTCGGCGTCGAACGCTGATGGGGCGACGAAGAACCGGTAGGTGTTGCTGTGAACGGTATCGCGCGGACGACGAGGCATGAGTTATGGTTTACGGTGCACCAGCGCCACCCAGTCGCCCTCCAGTCGGCGCGAGACCGCTTCCAGTCCGGCAGCGGCATAGGCGGCTACCACATCAGGTTCACGATCGGCGATAATCCCCGAACTGATCAACAGACCGCCGGGGCGCAGCGCCGTCGCAAAATCTGGGGCGACCGCCACGAGCACCCTGGCGATAATGTTGGCGACAATAAGATCGAATGGCGGCGGCGTATCGCCCGGTAACAACACCGGCAGGAACACAGGCGACTCAGCATCGCTGCCGGTGTCGGGGCGCAACCAGTGCCCGAAGGAGGCGCCGCGCCCCAGGCTGCCTTCGGCAACGATGATCCTGTCTGCCACACCGTTCAGCGCCGCATTTGCTCGCGTCGCTTCGACTGCAATCGGGTCGGTGTCGAGCGCCAGCACCTGCGTGGCGCCCAGACGCGCCGCTGCAATCGAGAGAATCCCGGAACCGCACCCCAGATCGAGCACGCGCATTCCCGGCGTGATGCGCTGCTCCAGCTCAATCAGGCACAACTGCGTTGTCGGGTGCAGGCCGGTGCCAAATGCCATGCCAGGGTCGAGGCGCACGAGCAGATCGTCCAGCAGCGGCTGGTAGTCCAGCCAGGAAGGGACAATCACGATATGCGTCCCGATCCGCTGGATGGTATAGTACTGCTTCCAGGCATTCGCCCAGTCTTCCTCTTCGATCTGTCGAATCTGCAACGGACCGACCGGACGGATCATGCCCAGCAACCACAGTCCTTGTTCAATGCGCGCACGCGTCTCTTCGGCGGAGTCATCGAGCGCCAGGTAGGTGCGCACCGTCACCGGACGCGCCGGGTCATACTGGTACTCCGGGCCATCTTCGCCAGGAATGATCGGCGGTTCGATCGCCACGCCGCCGTTGTAGCCGTAACGCGCCAGCAACTCGCTGACCGGTTCGACAGCTTCGCTATCACACGAAACCGAGAGTTCCAGCCACGTCACGGGTTTGGTTTGTCCGCCGCTTTCCATCGTGTCCCCTGTGGGGTATCTTCGAGCGTGACGCCAAGTTCCGCTAGGCGGTTGCGCACCATATCGGCGAGCGCGAACTGTTTCGCCTTCCGCAATTCGCTGCGCATTTCGACCAGCAGATCGATGAACGGCGCCGCCTGCTGAATGACGGGGCGCTGCGCGGTCAACGTCAATCCGAGCACATCGATCAACTCGCGGAAGGTCGCCTGCGCCTCAGCAAAGGGCGCACCGCCGGCGCCGGCATCGCGCGCCGTGTTGATCGAGCGCACCAGTTCGAACAACGCTGCCAGCGCCCCGGCGGTGTTGAAGTCGTCGTCCATCGCGGCGATGAACCGCTCGCGTGCCGTTCGCGCCGCCGCGAGCAACACCTCGACCGCCGGCCCAGTTTCGATCGTCCCGCTCGGCGGTTCGAGCGCCGAGCGCAATCGCGCCAGTTTGCGCTCTTGGTCGGCGGCGATCTCCTCACCGAACGCCAGCGGGCTGCGGTACGAACTGGAGAGCACCGTCAACCGCAACACATCAGGATGATAACGCGCCAGAAACTCGCGGATGGTCACCACATTGCCGAGCGACTTGGACATCTTCTCCAGTTTGTATGTGCCATCCGCCAGCCGGGTCTGGATCTGGAGCATGCCGTTGTGCATCCAGTAGCGCGCAAACGGTTTGCCGGTCAGACTCTCGGTTTGGGCGATCTCATTCTCGTGGTGCGGGAAGATCAGGTCGGTCCCACCGCCGTGAATATCGATCTGCTCGCCGAGGTGCGCCAGGTTCATCGCCGAGCACTCGATATGCCAGCCGGGGCGCCCTGGACCCCAGGGGCTATCCCAGAACGGCTCACCCGGCTTTGCCGCCTTCCAGAGCGCAAAATCCGCCGGGTTCTCTTTGCGCTCATCGACGCCGATGCGATTACCTGCGATCATATCATCAAGGCTGCGCCGTGAAAGTTTGCCGTAGTCAGGAACGGTCGAGACGCGAAAGTAGACGTCGCCATCCACGACGTAGGCGTGGCCTGTCTCGATCAACCGGCTGATGAAACGCTGAATCTCCAGCATCGTCTCGGTTGCGCGCGGGTAGATATGCGCCCGCTTGACGTTCAGCGCCTCAAGGTCTTCCAGAAACTCGGCGATGTATGACTCGGCGAGTTCCTTCGGGTCACGCCCGAGTTCCCTGGCTCGATTGATGATCTTATCGTCCACATCGGTAAAATTGACGACATGCTGCACGGCGTAGCCGCGGTACTCCAGGTAGCGCCGCACCACATCGAAGACAATCGCCGACATCGCGTGCCCGATATGCGCCCGGTCGTAGACCGTTACACCGCAGACATATATCTTGACCACGCCGGGTTCGATGGTTGCGAACGGTTCGAGCGTGCGTGTGAGTGTGTTATAAATGCGAATGCTCATATGCGTTATATCCCATCACCGGCTACATAGCCATACTCATCGACCGCGCCATTTCCATTCGTATCGCCGAGCGCCGACCAGCACTGCGATGCGAGCGCATCATCCTCGACGTGATGTTCGAGGTGATGGTTGGTTGCAACTTCGAGTTCGGTCAGGCGTTCTTCGAGTTCCAGCACTTTCGCGCGCAGGCTGCGCAACATTTCCCCTTCGGGGTCGGGCAGATATTCAACACGGCGCGTTTCGCCGGTATGCGGATCGCGCTGCGCCACAATACGTGCTGGGACGCCGACGGCGGTGGCGTGAGGCGGAACGTCCTTCACTACCACGGCGCCGCCGCCGATCCGCGCCCCTTCGCCAATGGTAATGGCGCCGAGCACACTCGCGCCGACGCCAATCACCACGCCGTCGCGCACGGTTGGGTGGCGTTTGCCGCGTTGTTTCCCGGTGCCGCCGAGAGTCACCCCCTGATAGAGGGTCACCCAGTCGCCGATTTCGGTCGTTTCGCCGATCACCACGCCCATCCCGTGGTCGATGAAGAAACCGCGACCGATGACGGCGCCCGGATGGATTTCGATACCGGTGAGGAAGCGACTGATCTGCGAGATCAGGCGGGGAATGAACGGTACGCCGCGTCGCCAGAGGGCGTGCGCCAGGCGATGGAACAGAATGGCGTGCAACCCGGGGTAGAGCAACACCTCCGCCAGATTGCGCGCTGCCGGATCATTGAGGAAAATCGCGCGAATATCGTCGCGTATGATGCAGAGCAGGTTATCGTTGTTTCTGGACATGAAAAACCTCCCGTTCGACGGTCAATCGAAGCGCGTCATGCAGATCAGGGGCGTCATGCACCGTGCGATGACGCCCCTAAAGACAGATACAGGTCTGCGCGACGAACCCGACCGACAGGCGGCGGGAGGCCCGGAGGAAGGTATAGAAGCGCCCGCTAAGGGGGCGCAGATGGCTCAGGTCAGGATTCACTGGAGCCGGTCTCGCTCTTCTCACTCTTCGACGAGCTATCGCTGCCGATGCTCGCGCTGTCGCTCTTGCGGCTATCGGTAATATACCAGCCTGAGCCCTTGAAGACAATGCCCACCGGCTGGAAGACCCGGCGTACCGAACCTTCTTTGCCACAACGACATACCCGCAGCGGTTCGTCTTTGAACGACTGGAACTGCTCGAACTGCGCACCGCAAGCGTCACAGGCGTACACGTAGGTAGGCATAACCGTCAGGACCTCCTGGCATTGAGTGATGAATCATGGATATGTCATATGCTTCTTATTGTAGTCGATCTGTTGAGGATGATCAAATGGGGAAATGTAGGAGTTGTGTTAGAGATGATGTCAGGTTTTATGAATTCAGGTACGCAACGTATGCATCACCAACCCGCCGAACCCCGGCGGGTCACAGAACCGGATGATGACGTCGGGGGCGCCATGCCACGCGGCGCAGGCACGCACCGCCGTCGCCAGATTGGTCGCCAGTTCGTCGTCCGGTTCAACTCCTGGTTCGAGGTAGAGCGCCTTGACCTCGAAGATGCCATCGTTCCGATGCGCTTTCGGGTCGAGTCGTCCGACCAGCGCCCCGCGATGCAGGATGGGCAGTGTGAAATAGCCATACCGTCGTTTGGGCGCCGGGGTATAACACTCGATGCGATAGTCGAAGCCAAACAATTCCAGCGCCCGCCGTCGATCCCAGACCACCGGATCGAACGGCGAGAGCAGCGTGGTGACGGTTGAGCGGAGCGCGCCTTCGGCGGCAGCCCACGCCAGCGGCCGGTTGTCTGGATGAATGTACACTGGATCGCGCCACCCTTCGACGCGCGCCGTTATAAGCGCGCCTTCGGCAGCCAGTGCAGCGGCAATGCGCGCTGTTTCCGCCTTGCTGGTGCGAAAGTAGTCCGCCAGCCAGCGCGTCGGCGCCGCGCCGAGCGCCTGTGCTGCCGCCAGCGTCAGGGTGCGCTGCGCCGCTGCGACATCGGGTGCACGGTCATCGTTCCATTCCGGCAGCACCCGCTCGCGCAGGTCGTAGACGCGCTGAAAGTTTTCGCGCCGGTCGATCATCAGATCGCCAACAATGAAGAGCATTTCCAGCGCCATCTTTTCGACCTTCCAGTTCCACCAGCCGCCTGTCGCGCCATCGTTGCGAGTAAAGTCAGCCGAGCGAACCGTGCCGTTAGCGCGAATATGGTCAATCAGGGCTGTGGCAATTTCCTGGTTCTCTTGCAGCCACCGGCGCGCATAGGCGTTGCTGCGCGTTTTCCCTGCCAGCATCAACGAGCGGTAGACCGGGTAATCCTCGATGGGCAAAAAGCATGCCTCGTGCGACCAGTACTCGAAGATTGCCCGCTCCGCCAGCAGATCGGTCAACCAGTGCGGCGCATACGCGCCGAGGCGGCTCCACAATACCAGGTACGGACTGCGTGCAACCACGTGGATGGTATCGATCTGGAGCGCCTGCATCCGCCGGATGGTCGCCAGCACATCGTTTTTTGTCGCCGTGTGTTGCAGCGGACGGTCGAGCCCCTGAACGGTCAGCAGCAGCGTACGAATCGCGCTGGGAGTCAGTGTCAGCGGCATAGGAACCTTTCTTGAACGGACGTTCGCAACCCTCTGAGCATATGATACGTCGAACTTGTGTACCATGCAACACAAAGGAGCGAACCATGTCTTCGATGAGTCTGTTCAGCGGGATCGAGCACATTAACACCAACACGCGCCTTGACAACGAGAGTTTCACGGCGATGTTCGGCAGCATCACGGTCGATCTGACCCGCCAGCCCTTAGCGCCGGGGGATCACACAATCAGCGCCTTTGCCATGTTTGGCCAGGTAACGATTCGCGTCCCGGCAAACGTCGGGCTGCATATCGATGGCGGGGCGATGATGGGAGACACCCGATACGAGTGGCGCACGGCGGACAACCGGCCGCTGTCGTCCGCCGGGATCGGAGAGGTCGAGTTCGAGACCTCTCCGGTGCGAATGCGCATTAATGCTACAGCAATCCTTGGTTCGGTGCGGATTGTGCGCGTGGTGGGCGTTCAGATGCAGGAAACAAGTGCGGAAGCGTTGCCGGAGTCGTCCGACCTGACCAGTTCATACGAAGGTGAGACTCGACGGATTGCCAGCCTGTGACGTGTTTTGGGTTTACTGATCGGTTGTTTCGACCAGAGACTCATCGCTCAGGTCGAGCGGCGTCCGATCACCCAACTGGTTCATAAGCGTCTGGCAGGTTTCGCGGCGCATCCGGCGATACACTTCGCGAGCGATGCGGAGATCGAGCACAGCAGTGCGCCGCTGTCGTTCACATTCAGCGACTTCGTCGATGGCGCGTTCGAGCGTCTCGCACGACTGGACGATCTCTGCCAGGCGGTGTTCTGCGAAGGGCAGTGTTGCGGCTTCGAGGGACAGGACGGCGTGGAGGCGCCGCATATCCTCGAGGAGTTCAGCGGGTGTGCTGTCAGCTTCTGCGCCGCCGCGAGAAATGAGCCGGATGGTGGGCGTCTCGGCGGTGCCATAGTGTTGCACCAGCTGGCGCAGCGTCTGCTTATACAGGCGACGCGCCGTTATTTCGCACGTCCAGCGGCGGGCAAGCGCCGCACGCCAGGCGGTGATCGCTTCTTCGCTCATATGGTAACTGGTCGTCATCTGGCGGTGGGTGGCGCGATGTGCATTGAGCAACGCCTCGATTTCGGGCGCATCTTGATGATGACGTTCAAGGATTGCAATCAGTTTCGCCGAGTCGTCAATGGCGTCGTGGGGAGAGGGAAGTGGTGTCATACTGCATGCTCCTGTCCAGCACCTTGCCATATCATCATACCCCGTCCCTCTGGAATGGTCTATAGTACGTGCGTCCCGTTATGCCATGGGAGTCTTTCTCATTGTCCTGGCGTACTGGTACATTGTTGCGTCTGACAACCCCCCCTGCATTATACGCGAAAATGAGGATTCCTTACCAGTCGTGCTGCAACACGTCGAAATCGAGCGGATTACGGTTGACGTCTTGTTCCCACACCTCATAGTGCAGGTGATGACCGCTTGACATCCCGGTTGAGCCGACATAACCAATGAGTTGCCCGCGCACCACGGGCTGACCATCGACGACGACGTAGGAGTCGAGATGGGCATAGGCGGTTTTGTAGCGACTGTTTTCAACCGCAAGATAATTGCCGCCGGGCCAGGTATCCGGTCGCACGCGGGCGACGCCGTCGTGGGTGGCGTACACGGGCGCGCGCCAGGTTCCCTGCGGGTCGGCTTTGCCATCGCCATCGCCATCGATCGCCAGATCAACCCCGCCCCAGATATTGGCGGGCGCGTGCGAGCCGACGCCGTACCCCTGGGTGATCACGGTGCGCGGGTTGCGCAGCGGATTGCCAGATGGCCGTTCAGTCGCGGGTTGTGGAGCGAACGCAGCGCTGAAGCTCTGCCCGGCTGCACGCTGTGGAGAAAGCATCCCGCCGCGCCAGAGGCTCGGCTGCACTGGCGGCTGTTGCGTTTGCTGAACGAGGACGCCAAGCCCGATCAGCGCAAGAATCAGCAGAAAGAGTTGTTCCCGGCTCAGGGTCATGATCGTGCTCGCGATGCGCGCCATTCGGCAACCAGGCGGTTGACCGTACTGACGTAAGCGGGGACGTTGTTTTCAACGGCAGGGGCGTAGATCGGCACAATCTCCTCAACAGTGTGAACGCCGCGCCACTGCACGTACTCAACGGCAATCAGGCGGTACCAGTCCTCGATTCCTTCCTCCCAGCTTGCATAATTGCGAAACCTGCCATAGCACGTGCGATACCCGGCGCAGATGATATTGCCGACATTGTGGGTCGTGCCGCCGTCCGGTTTTCGTCCCGCCCATCCTGGCGCAGTTCCGGCGCCCGATTCGTGAATAAAGAACGCCAGGGCGTAGGCGGGGTCGATGCCGTACCGGACGCCAAGTTCCACCCAGGTAGCGCCGGTGCCGGCGGCTGGCGACCCCCACTCTGCGAGGATCCGGTCAATCTGCTGCGCTGAAATGCTTGGCGGACCGAGCACCGAGTGCTGACCGTCGGGCGTGGGGAGATCAGGCGCCAGTGCGCTCGTATACGCTTGCATGGCCGGTTCGCGCGCCGTACACCCGGGAGCGAAGCAAATGCGCGATGTGTCGGCGTCGTTCCAGAAGAAATACAGGATCACGGCGCTAACGGCGCAGACGGCAATCAGCCACCAGGGAAACTCCCGGGATCGAACCGGTCGTCGGAGCGGCGCCGGGCGGTACGCAGGCGTTGCAGCGACCAGTTCCGCCAGCAACATCTCACGCGCATCATCGTCGAAAGCGAAGGGATTGTCCGGCGTCAGCGGTTCTTCCGCCGGCGATACGGCAAACGACTGAGCGGCAGGCGGACGTTCCCGGCCACGCACGCTGCGTTCCATCAGTTGGCGCTCGCGGAGCGTGAGCGGGAGATCGTCGAAGGGATCGTGGAAACGAGCCAGCGGGTTAGGGCGACGATTCGCCGGATAATGAACGGGACGTTGCGCAGATCGCGTCTCACGGCGCGGTAAGCGGCGTTCTGCGTGCGTATCTGGTTCACTCTCGCTCATGGACGTACAGGCGTCATCAGCCGCGCTTGCTCTTCAGGCGTCGGCAGGCGGAATCCGCCATCGCGGTTCAGATAGACAATGCGCTCGCGCCGGACATCGAGCAACAGATCGGGCAAGGTATCGCCATCGACATCGCTGACGCCGATGATGACCGGCGTCAGATGTTCATCGGCGCCGAACAGGTATGGACCGGTGATCGAGCGCATCCGCGACGGATCGCCTCCTGGCAGTTCCAGCACTACCACCTGCCGGTCGAGATTCATCGCAATCAGATGCGTCGGTTGGCCGGACCCCTCTTCGTGACCGACGAACGCCTGCACGTGCATCGTGCGCGGATACCCATAGCGCATATCGTCGATCAGCACATTCATCCGCCCGATCAAGGCGCCGATCAGCACATACACTGCCAGCGCGCCCAACACCAACGCCACACCGTACAACAGCGCATGCGCCGTTCGCTGGATCTGCGGGTTGCGACTCCAGATGCGGCGACCGGTGCGAATGGTTCGGCTTGTGACTGCCATAACACGTCCTCCCATCTGTTGGAGTGACAACGAACGGCCAGCGCCTGTTTCTGACATAGTCGCAGGCGCAGGAAGATCGTCGTCTGGCAACTGAGGTAAGGACATTGTATTAGAACAAAAGTTCTATGTCAAGGGCATGTTTCCACGGTCTGACAGGCAGGATCAAGCGCCAGCGCCGGATGCAGGCGGGTCGACGCCAGCCATGCTTCCACGGCTGCGACCGGCAGGATGCCACGTTCCGTCACAATTCCCGAAAGCAATTCGAGCGGCGTCAGATCGAAATACCGATTGCGAATAGAGACATTCTGGGGCGCTTCCGCCCAAATTTCGCTCCGCGGACGGTCGAGTTGTTCCAGTTGGCGAAAGCCAGGGAGCAGAAACTTCTCGCTGCCGCAGAGCGCGTAGCAGGCGACCCCTTTGAAATGGGCTGTGAGGGCGACGCCATAGGTGCCGATCTTGTTGACCAGCCCGTAGGTGCTCAACATATCGGCGCCGACGAGCACCAGATGCGCCTGCACAATATGGGCTGGCAATTCGGCATCGATGACCAGGTGAGTGGGAATGCCATACTCTGCCAGAATTGCCGCCGTCTGTCGTCCTTCCAGAATCGGGCGCGACTCGCCGCAGACGACGCGGAACCGTCGGCCTGCGCGCTGGGCATGGCGCAGCGCGTGCTGCACCGTTGTGCTATACGACAGTGTCACAATCGTGATACCGTCCGAAATCAGCGCCAGTGCGCCTTCGGCGACATGCAGCGCGTGCTGACGCAACTGATGTTTGAACTCTTCGGTTGTTTCCGCCACTGCTCGCAGCAGGTCGTGCCGCGTCTGTTGATCTTCAATCGCCCAGAGCACACGATTGACCAGATTGACCAGCGGCGCCATGACCGGTTGCGACCGAATGAGCGACCAACCAAAATCGCACAGATTGCGGCGGAACTCCTGCGGCGACAGCATGCCGAAGGACTCTGCCCGACGCATCATCAGATCGGCGGCGCGCTCGGCGATCTGAGCTGCGCCCTGACGGTTATCAACGGCAATCTCTGCAATTGGCTCCACGATCCAAACCTCTCACAAGACTTACGACCGGGAATAGTGATTTGCATTATCGCACACGCCAGCGATCCGTGTGCAGTCTTTCGGAAACAGCGCAACAGAACCGCGTTACCGTGTTGCGGGGTCTGACGTCCGATCGCGCGATACGCTCAGGGGGCTGGCAGTTGATTTGCCGACTGCGAAGCGAGACATGCATTCACAAGCGCTTCAAGACGTTCGATGGCAAACGGTTTGGCGATATAGGGATTGCCGGTCTGCGCAAGGCGCGCCTGCGTCGATGCAGTAATGGTATCGCCGGTAATGAAAATGATGCGCTGCGCCAGATGCGGATCGCGCTGTTTGATGTGCTGATGCAACTCGAAGCCGGTCATGCCAGGCATTTTGATGTCGGTTAGAATAAGATCGAACGATTGCCGGGAAATAATCTCGAGCGCCGCTTCACCGCTGGAAACCGCAGTCGAACGATGACCGATCTCGGTCAACAACCGCGACAGCAGGGCGCTCACCGCCTCCTCATCGTCAACAACCAGAATCGCAGCGCTGCCGTTCGACTCTTCCGCTTCCGGCTCTTCTTCGACAGTAGCAGGCGACGAAGCGTCAGGTATGCCGAACGCTATCTCCTCGACATCAACCAGCGGCAGTTCGACGTACATGGTCGTACCGACGCCAACCTCGCTTTCCGCCCAGATGCGCCCACGATGCTCCTGAATGATGCCGAAACAGATCGACAGCCCCAACCCTGTTCCCTGTCCAATTGGCTTCGTTGTGAAGAATGGGTCGAAGATGCGACTCAGGTTGCGGGACGGAATACCGACACCCGTATCGCTGACGGCGATACGAATACACGACTCTGCGCGACCACCCTCGCCGACGCGCTGTTCGACCGAGGTGCGCAGGGTCAGCGTGCCTTTGCCGCCGTGCTCGGTCATGGCCTGGTGTGCATTATTGATCAGATTGAGGAACACCTGCTGCAACTGATGCGGATCGGCGACCGTCCGCGGTAAGTTGGGCGCGAAGTCGGTCACGATCGTGATGTTATCGACGCGCAGCTGGTAGGCGCGCAGGGTCAGTGTGCTTTGCAACACCTGATTGATATCGACGAGGGTGCGCTGCGGCTTATGTTCGCGGGCGAACATCAGCAGGTTCTGCACAATGCGCGCAGCGCGCTCCGCCTGTGTGTTGATGTGTTGCAGATCCTGCCGCACGCCTGACGGCAGACTCGCATCGCGCAGCATCAACTGGGTGTAGCCGCTGATACTGGTCAACGGATTGTTGACCTCATGGGCGACGCCGGCGACGAGTTGCCCGATGGCGGAAAGTTTTTCGGCTTTGATGAGTTGCTCTTCGAGGCGGCGGCGTTCGGTCAGATCGCGGGCAATGCAGTGGATCGCCTCGGAACGTTCGCCGTCGCGCATCAATCGTGCACTGACTTCGAGCACCACTGCTTCGTCATCGTGTCGCCTGAGTTGCAGCTCAAACGGCGGCACGGTTTGCCTCTGAAGCACATTATTCAGGAAGCGCTCAACCGACGCCCATGCATCGTCGAAGATAATGTCACGCAACGGGCGGCCAATCAGGTCATCGCAGGCATATCCCGTAATGGTAGGACCAACCTTGTTGATGCTGCGAATGTTGAACTGGTTATCAAGGGTGAAGATCAGATCATTGGCGTTGTCGAACAGGTCGCGATAGCGCGACTCGCTCTGTTTCACCTGCTGGTAGAGGTGCGCATTCTCGATGGCGATAGCGGCATAATCGGCGAGGGCCGAGAGCAGATATTGATCGTTTTCGCTGAACATGCGCTCCGACTGCTGATTATCAACGGCGAGGACGCCAATCACCTGATTGCCGACCATCAGCGGCACCTGCAGGATCGCGCGCACCAGGAAGCCGGTAATGACTTTCAACTGATTGCCCGCGCCCGCTTTGTCGAGGCGGATTGGCTTGCCGGTGCGGATCACCTGCCCGGCAAGGCTGTCGTCGATCGGCATGCGCAACTTCTGCGCGCGCTGCTCGCCAAGGTTCTTCGCAGCGCGCAGATAGAGTTCGTTGGCGTCTGAGTCGCGCAGCAACAGGAATCCTTCTTCGGCGCGGGTAATGTAGACGCCGGCTTCGACGATGCGCACCAGCAGTTCTTCGAGATCGAGCAGCGAACTGACCGACTTCCCGATCGAGTACAGAACCGTCAGTTCCTGCACGCGCTGGCGCAGATTGTGCGTCAACTGTTCTTTTTCGCGCTTGAGCCGGCGTTCGCGCAGCGCCTGATCAATCGCCGCCTGCGCTTCTGTTTCACTGAATGGCTTGATCAGGTAGTTGCGCGCTCCAAGCCGGAACGCCTCAACTGCAATTGCTTCCGATCCGTGCGCCGTCATCAGAATGACAGGGACATCGTATCCTTCCTGGGCGATGAGGCGCAACAGTTCGAGACCGCTGATATCGGGGAGTTGCAGGTCGAGCAAAATGAGATCGGGGATGCGTTGACGCAGGCGGCTGAGACCCTGCCGACCGGTGTTCGCGATGGTGGAAGTGTAGCCGAGCTCCGGCAATACGTACTCAGCAAGCATGGAGCAGATCTGCTTGCTGTCATCGATGATCAGAATTTCTTCCATTAGTAATCAACCATCGATCGCATATCACGGAGACGGCTAGATATCATCTACACTTTCTTCTATTATACCGCATGCACGGTCACGCGCCAACCAGCAGACATGGGTTTACTATTGATGCTCAAGACTAAGCAGTTTCTTATGCGGGTCTAACGTCTGGTTTACATGCCGGGTGCATACTGTACATCTGGAAACATAGATTAAGGGAGGTCGCTCTATGGAGCGTGGAACGAGATATGCGCTCATCTTCGGCATGGTCGTCACACTGGTGATAGGCGCACTCATTGGCGCATTAGCAGGCGGCGGCGTCGCCTGGTATGTGACGCAGCAACAGATCGAACGCATTGCTGCACAGCCATCGAGTCCGGCGCCGATCCCGGCGCTGATGCCGGCGCCAACTGCCATTCCCCAGCCAACCGTCGCCCCGGCGCCAACCGAGGCGCCAGCCGCGCCTGCCACATCCTCGCCGGTGGTTGAAGTCGTGCAACGGGTCTCACCAGCGGTTGTCACCGTGGTAAACACGCTGGCTTCTGGCTCGCAAGGGTCGCCGCTGCTCGGCGATCTGCCGTTTCCGCTGCCGGATCAACCCGGCGGATCGGTGCGCCGCGGCAGCGGTTCGGGGGTCATTATCAGTCAGGATGGGTACATTCTCACCAACAATCACGTCATTGAAGGGCATCGCTCGCTGTCGGTGATTTTCTACGATGGTTCGCGCCGCGATGCCCGCCTGGTCGGCGCCGATCCGCTGATGGACCTCGCAGTGGTCAAGGTCGATGGTCCTGTGCCGGGTGTGGCGGCGCTGGGCGACTCCGATGCGCTACAGCCTGGCGAAACGGTTATTGCGATTGGCAGTCCGCTTGGCGACTTTCGCAATACGGTGACGGTCGGCGTGGTGAGCGCGCTCAACCGTTCACTCGGCGCCAACGCACCCGAAGGACTGATCCAGACCGATGCAGCGATTAACAGCGGCAATAGCGGCGGTCCGCTGATCAACCTGCGCGGTGAGGTGGTCGGGATCAACACTCTGGTCGTGCGCGGGAGCGGTTTGGGATCGGCGCTGGCGGAAGGGCTTGGGTTTGCGGTGCCGAGTTCGATTGCCAAGCGGGTGAGTGAGCAGTTGATCGCCAATGGCAAGGTTGTCTATCCGTTCCTTGGGGTGCGCTTCGGAACCATCGATGCCATGCTGGCGCTCGATAACAATTTGCCGGTCAACGCCGGCGCGCTGATTGCCGCTGTCGAGCAGGGCGGCCCGGCTGCACGCGCCGGTTTGCGCAGCGGTGATATTGTCACAAAACTCAACGGCAAGCCAATCGGTCCTGGTCAATCGTTGCGCGCCTTGCTGCTGGAGTACAAACCGGGTGATGTGGTGACGCTCGATGTGTTGCGTGATGGTCAGCAACTGTCGCTCGACGTAACGCTGGGCGTGCGACCGGATTGATGCTCATACTCATGCGCGGTCATTCGTACAATACTGCCGGGCGCGTAGCGAGACGCCTGGGCGCTGCGGGCTAAAGCCCTTGCTGAGGACGCAGTTCGACTACGCTCACCGCATGTGCAAGCCCCATTGGGGCTGCTGATGCCGGGGCGCAGTCATGCATCTACGACCGTCAACGCGCGTTGTGAATGGTTGCGCCTTGCGAATCGGACGCTCAAACATCTTGTCTGACTGACCGCAAGTTAGGATGAGCAAAGAGTCGGCGCATTGCAACGTCTCTTGTAAAAGCGATCAAAACCTGGACCATCAAGGACGTGGAGCGGCGGACGTTTGCTGAGCCTGTCGAATCCCACGTCCGCCGCA